>JAGXSR010000026.1 GCA_018333405.1 Dethiobacter sp.
GATATAAAAACTGTAGTTGAATATGACTTTGTGATCACTAATCTGATCGCTATTATCGCGGTCGGGGTGATCATCCTGATTACATTTCGATCGGTGGCGATTCCGATATTGCTGATTTTCACCATTCAGTCTTCGATCTGGATGAATATGGCCATTCCCTACTTTACCGGATCCCCGCTGATTTTCATCGGCTACATGATCGTCAGCGCGGTGCAGCTGGGCGCCACTATCGACTACGCCATACTTTTAACCAGCAAGTACATGTACAACCGGCGCACCCAAACTAGATACGAAGCGGCGGAAGGGGCGATCTGCGCATCGGGCAATTCGATCATTACCTCGGCGGCGATTATGAGTGCGGCCGGTTTTACATTAGGCTTTATCTCAGGTGTCCCGAGCATAGCGGCGCTGGGGATGCTTATCGGGCGCGGCGCCCTGCTTTCATGCCTGATGGTGCTGACCTTGCTGCCTCAGCTTCTGATGGCCGGGGACGGCTTGATCAGATTTTCTACGGCCGGCCACAGCTTTATTAATGCCAAAAACTAAAAAGGGGAAGAGTTGATGAAAAAAAGATCGGGTTTCGCGTTTAAAGTTAAACTAATCTTGCTGTCGTTGCTTATGCTGACGCTGCCGCTTAACGGCCAATCGCTGGCCGCCGGTATATCGCCGCAGACAGGGCGCTCTGAGGGCACGCTTAAGGACGAAACCATATTCGTTAATCTATCCGGCGCCGGCGGGATAAAAGAGGTTTATGTAATAAACGCTTTTCCCCGGCCAAACGGGGAAATAGTCGATTTTGGAGATTATGCGGCCCTGGTCAATCTGACCAATGATTTAAAGCCGCAGATCGAAGGGGAGCGCATAACTTTTAAGGCCGGCGGGGAAAACGGGATATTTCGCTACCAGGGTCGGCTTATCGGGCGAAAGTTGCCCTGGATTTTCGGGTTTACCTACTATCTGGACGGCAGGCGGCTTAAGCCGCAGGATCTGGCGGGAGCAAGCGGGCGTTTGCGGATGGAGATCGGCGTGCGCGCAAACCCTGAGGCCGATCAATATTTCCGGGAGCAGTTCATGGTCCAAATCAGTATCCCGCTTGAGATGGATAAATCCGGCTCGATCTATGCGCCGGAGGCGGTTAGGGTTGTGGCCGGCAATCTGACCACCCTTGCTTTCACCTTGCTTCCGGGTGAAGAGGGGATCTTTGTCGTCGAAGCCGACGTGGAGCGTTTTGAAATGGGCGGGATCGAGATTGCCGCGATGAGAGCGGAAATAACCCTCGGGCAGATCGGGCGGGATCTTGAGTCCGGCTTTGCGGATATGGCGGAGGGGATGGAAGAGCTAATCGAGGGGACAGAGAAGCTGCAAGAGGGCATGGTGGATTTCAGCGACGGCGCGGGGCGGCTGTATGGCGCCGTGGCTAAGATTAATGAAAACAGCCCCGCATTGCTTGCCGGGATAGGCAGTTTCGAGACAGGTTTAACGGACCTGGCGACAGGCCTGCAAGAGCTGAAAGCTGGTTTTGATGGGTTTCGCAGTGTGGAAATTGGAATCGCGGCCATGCTTGAAAAAGAAAAAAAGGAAAAGCTTAAGTCGCTGTCCCAATATTTGTTAGAAAACCCCGACCCCGAGGTCCAAGAGCTGGCGGACGCAATGCTGGCCCAGATTGCGGCGCTGGAGGAGATTCAAGCAGGGATAGAGGGGTCAAATGGCGGCCTCGCGGCGCTTGAAAAAACCGTCACCGGGGCAGAAGGCTTACTCGGAAGCTTTACCGGGTTGTCAACCGGATTGCGCGAGTTGCTCACCGGAATGGGCGGCATAAGCGAGGGCGCAGGGACAATGAGCGAAAGCGCTGCTGTTCTGCCGGCAGAAGTGCAAAAGCTGATCGACGGGCAAAAGGAGATGCGAGAGGGAATTATCGAGGCCAAGGGTGAAATTGACGAGCTTACGGAAGGTGAAGAGGCGCAAACCGTTTCGTTCGTTTCGCCGGGAAGAGCCAACGCTCAATCGGTGCAATTCGTGATGCGCACCCCGCCGGTTAAAATCCCGGAGCAGCCCATATCGCCGGACGGTTACCAGGAAGCCGATAAAAATGTGTGGCAGCGTTTTCAGGATCTGTTTCGGGGGAGGTTTACTTTATCCCGGGATTAAGCTAAAATAATTGTGAAGAATAGACCAATCGCGCAAATTATTGGCTGAATAACCCGGGGAGAGTAAAAATTATGCGGAGCCGCTTGCTGTGGCTGACTGTTGCCGGAATCATCTTGTTAACCGGCGTCTCGATCGGCGCCGGATTTTACCTGGATCTGCTCTGGTTTACTGAGCTTCAGGCTGAAAGTGTGTTCTGGACCCGGATTAAAGCGCAATGGGGCCTGCGCCTGGCGGCCTGGCTGCTGATGTTTGCTTTTATGCTGGTTAACCTGCTCATCACCCGCCGGCAGATTTTAAGCTTTCCCAATCTGGCCCTGCGGGAGCGGCTGATGGCCGGCGGCTATATGCGCCTTTTAGCGCCCCGCCGGATCACTCTTCTCTTTTTGGTTGTTTCCGCGGTGATATCCTGGCTGTTTTCCGGGTTTGCCGCCGCCTACTGGATGGATCTGCTAAAATTCTTAAATCCGGCGCCTTTTAATATATCCGACCCGCTCTTCGGGCTGGATATATCTTTTTATGTGTTCAGGCTGCCCTTTTACCGTTTTATCTACACTTACCTGATGACGGCTTTAATTTTACCGTTGATCATGGTTGGTATAATTTACCTGCTTTTAAATCCGCCGAAGCAGCCGGGAGCGCGCCTCCGTCTGCCCACGGGCCCAGGCCTGACGCACGTTTCTATAATCCTGGCGGCAATCTTTTCTCTGAAAGCCTGGGATTATCACCTGCAGCGCCTGGAGCTGGTTTTCTCCGAGCGCGGAGTGGCCTTCGGCGCCGGCTACACCGATATTTTTGCCCATCAGCGGGTGTTGCAGTTGCTATTGGTGCTGGCTGTGGCCATGGCCTTGCTCTTTATCGTCAACATTTTCTTAAGCCGCCCCCGCCTCCTGCTGTACGGCATATCCGCCCTGCTCGCTGTATCTGTGTTGGGAGGCTGGGCATATCCGGCGATAATTCAGGGTTTCGTGGTGGAGCCGCAGGAGTTTGCCCTGGAAAGGGAATATCTGCAGCACAATATCAATTTTACCCGCCAGGCTTACGGTCTGGACAGATTCAGAACCCGCGACTACCCGGCCCGGGAGACCCTGACCTGGAGCGATCTTGAGCAAAATCCGGGCACCATAAATAATGTGCGCCTTTGGGACTACCGCCCGTTACGCGATACCTTAAATGAACTTCAGGCCATCCGCCCCTACTACCGGTTTAAAGATGTGGATGTGGATCGCTATATCGTGGACGGCCAATACCGCCAGGTGATGCTGGCCGCCCGGGAGCTGGATAAAAGCCGCCTGCCTCTCCCGGCGCAGACCTGGGTCAATATGCATCTGCAATATACCCACGGTTACGGCCTGGCCATGAGTCCGGTAAATGAGGTTTCCCCCGAAGGGCTGCCCCGTTACTTTATACGGGATATCCCTGCGGCGACCACCGGCGGGCTGGAATTGGAGCAGCCCTCGATCTATTTCGGCGAACTGACAGATGATTATGTGATCGTGAACACCGCTACGCCTGAATTTCATTTTGCCGTTACCGGTGATCAAAATGAATTTACCAGCTATACCGGTGAGGCCGGCATCCCGCTGGGCTCTTTTTTACGCCGGGCGCTTTTTGCCCTCAGGTTCGGCGAATATCGGATCCTTATTTCCGGAGAGCTGACCGCCGAGAGCCGCGTCCTCTTTAACCGCAATATTCACGACCGCGTACGCAAAATAGCGCCTTTCCTCCGCTACGATCAGGATCCGTATCTCGTTGTAAACGACGGCCGCCTGTTCTGGATCCAGGATGCCTATACCGTCACCGACCATTATCCGTACTCTACCCCGTACGGCGACTTTAACTATATCCGTAACTCGGTAAAAGTGATTACCGATGCTTATCACGGCAGCGTCAGCTTCTATATTACTGATCCCGACGATCCGCTGGCTGCCGCCTACAGCCGTATATTTCCCGGACTGTTTAAAACTTTTGCCGAGATGCCCGCCGGGCTGGCCCGCCACCTGCGCTACCCGGAAGATCTGTTCAATATTCAGGCGCGGGTCCTTACCCGCTATCATGTTACCGATCCTAATGTTTTTTATACCGGTGAAGACCTCTGGGCCATTCCCGAGGAGCAGGATGAGGGTGAGATCCTGCCCATGGAGCCTTATTACACCATCCTGCAGCTGCCCGGATACGCAGAGCCTGAATTTGTCCTGATTTTGCCCTTTACCCCCAATAAGCGCAATAATATGATCGCCTGGATGGTGGCCCGCTGCGATCAACCCAATTACGGCCAGGTGGAGCTGTTTCTCTTTCCCATCGAGCGGGTCGTGATGGGCCCCCGGCAGGTGGAGAACCGGATAGATCAGGACACGGAAATTTCCGCTCAATTTACCCTCTGGAGCCAGGCCGGATCCAGAGTGATCCGCGGCAATCTGCTGGTGCTGCCAATCAACGATTCGCTGCTCTATGTCGAGCCGGTTTTTTTGCGGGCCGAAGGAGGCGGACTGCCGGAGCTGTCCCGGGTGATCGTTGTCTTCCAGGAGACCGTGGTGATGGAAGAAACCCTGGAACAGGCCTTAGTTCGTATTTTCGACGCCCGCGAGGATCCTCCGCCGGGCGACCCGGCTGAGGATCCGCCGAATCTTCCTTCCCTGCCCGCCGGTGAGCTGTCCGCGCTGATTGCCGAAGCTCAGGCAGCGTACAGCGAGGCGATTGAGCGGCAGCGGGAAGGAGACTGGGCCGGTTACGGCGTCAAAATCAAAGAGCTGGAGCAAATATTAAATGAGCTGGCTCGTCTTACCGAATAAGCAGACCTGACAGTTTAAAAACGGGAGGTATTTGATGGATCTGCCCTCAGTAGAGATGTATACCGACGGCGCCTGCTCCGGTAACCCCGGCCCTGGCGGGTGGGCGGCTGTGATCTTGTACGACAACCGGGAGCTGGAGCTGTCCGGCGGTGAAGCGCACACCACCAACCAGCGCATGGAGCTAAAAGCGGCAATGGAGGCGCTGGAAGCCCTGGAGAGGCCTTCCCGGGTTCGCCTCTATAGTGACAGCGCCTACCTGGTTAACTGTTTTCTGCAAGGCTGGATGGTCCGCTGGCAGACCAACGGGTGGACCAACGCTAAGGGCAAGCCGGTGGAAAACCAGGACCTGTGGAAACCGTTGGGAAAACTTGCCGCCAGACACCGGGTGGAATGGATTAAAGTAAAAGGGCATAGTGACAATGCTTACAACAACCGCTGCGACACCATGGCCCGCCAGGCGATCGCTCCTTATGTCATCCGCGAATGATTGCAGAACTTGAAGGGGGCAGATCTATTTTCTCGACATTTGCAGCTCCTGAGGCCTTCCCGGTCTGAAGCCAAAGCTATCCCATCGAAGGATGGGTAGAGGGTGCTTTTTCGTTCTATTCCACAAGACTCTGCACTAACGACTGAATATCCTCCGCGCCGACGATTTCGGTGACCAGGCAAATGCAGGTGGCGCCTCTTTTTTTTACTTCCTGTATATTCTGTTTTTTAATGCCGCCGATCGCCACAAAGGGCAGGGGGATGTTGGCCACAACGTATTCCAGGTATGTCAGACCGACCGGGGCGCATACATCTTTTTTGGTGCTGGTGGAAAAGAGAGGGCCGACTCCGATATAATCGACCTCTGACTTAAGCGCAGCCTCTGCCTGTGGCGGACAGTGCGTGGACAGACCGATGATCATCTCCCGCCCAACCAGCCGGCGAACAGCCTCTGCCGGCAGATCATCCTGGCCCAAATGCACTCCGTCGGCCTCTGCCAGAAGGGCCAGATCAGGGTGATCGTTGACGATAAAGACAACCCCGGCTTCCCTGGTCATCTGCCTAAGCTGCAGACATTCCCGGTATTTGGCCGACATGCTCTTATCCTTTTCCCGGTACTGGATGATTTTGATCCCGGCTTTGATCATCTCGCCGACCACTTCCGCGTTGCTGCGGCCCCGGGAATATTCCTCCGCGGTTATGCCGTAAATGGCAGATTTGAAAAGGTCCTTCACATCAGGTTTAGTCATTTTGTGTCCTCCTTAAAACGGGTGCCAGTCTTTAAAGACAGGGTCGTAGCCCCTGGTCAACAGGGCTTCCCTGATCTGCTCCACGTCCCGATTGTCGGCGATCGCAAACTGATTCTCACCGCCGGCCATAATTCGGCCGCCCACGCTGGTGCGGGAATCGGCTGACATTTTAGTCACCCCTAAATAAATCAAGTGATCTCTTAACGCAGCCCCTTCCCTGGTGGACAGGGTCAGTCCCAGGCGGGGCATAAACAGCCTTAAAGCCAGCAAGATCTGAACCAGGTTTATATCGGTGACCGGGTAAAAAGCGGCAAAATCGCCGCAGTGAGGCCGCAGCCGGGGGACGGAATAGCTTATTTCCACCTCCGGGTAGCGGTTCTGAAGATAATCGGCATGCAGGCCGCCGAAATAAGTTTCCCGGCGCCAGTCTCCCAAGCCTAAAAGCGCGCCCACATTTACTGAGCGCAAGCCGGCCCGGCAGCCCCGTTCAGAGGCGTCCAGCCTGAAGCGGTAATCCTGTTTGGGACCCTGCAGGTGCACCTGGCCATAAATCCGTTCATCGTATACCTCCTGGTAGATGGTCAGACTGTCCACGCCTGCCTCTGACAGTTCACGGTATTCCTCTTCCTCCAGTGGGTAGATCTCGATGCCGATAGAAGAAAAGTAACTTGTAAGGATCCTGACACACTCGGCGATATAGTCAACGGGGGCATGCCGGCGGGATTCACCGGTTAAGATCAAAATAGTTTTAAGGCCGGTGGCGGCAACCACCCTGGCTTCAGACTCCACTTCCGCCAGGGTCAAAGTTTGACGCTTAAACCTGTTGGATGAAGAAAAACCGCAATAGAGGCATAGGTTGGCGCAATGATTGGATAGGTACAACGGGGTATATAGCAGCATCGCCCGGCCAAAGTGCTGCAAAGTTAAGCGGCGCGCCTTTTGGGCGATTGCCTCGAGCAGGTTTTCTGCCGCCGGAGCGAGCAGCGTTAAAAAATCAACGGTATTTAAGCGCTCTTTGGCTAGTACCCGTTGAATATCCTCCGGGCTAACCCGGCAGAAAAAACTGTCAAAATCAAAATCTTTAAAGCGTGCATATTGGTCAAAATAGCTCACGTGCCTAACTCTTTCCCTCCTATCGTTCCTGCAGGAAACCGGTCAGGGGAGAGGAAGCCTCGGCATAATCTTTAGTTGCGCCAAGTCCTGCCAGATAAGCCTGTCTCCCGGCTTTAACCGCTAACGCAAAAGCCTCCGCCATCAATACCGGATCACGGGCTGTGGCGATGGCCGTATTGACCAGAACCGCTCCGGCACCCATTTCCATAGCTTCCGCCGCTTCCGATGGTTTGCCGATACCGGCGTCAACGATGACGGGGATAGAAATTTCGTCGATCAGGATGCGGATCAGCTCCTTGGTTTTCAGCCCCCGGTTGCTGCCGATCGGGGCGCCTAGCGGCATCACGGCGGCGGCGCCCGCCTCTTGCAGCCGTCTGGCGTCCATCAGGTCAGGGCTCATATACGGGAGCACCACAAAGCCTTCTTTAGCCAGCAGCGCGGCAGCCTTGATCGTTTCGGCATTGTCCGGCAAAAGATACTTGTTGTCGGAGATTACCTCAATTTTTACCCAGCTTCCGCAGCCGGCAGCCCGGGCGATGCGGGCGATGCGCACCGCCTCATCGCTGTTTCTGGCCCCCGAAGTATTGGGCAAAAGGATACACTCTTTGGGGATATAAGTCAGGATGTTTTCGGCAGGAGAATCAAAATCCACCCGGCGCAAGGCCATGGTGATTACCTGGCTGCCTGAGCGGGCGATGGCTGCCGGGATCACTGTTTTGGCGGGAAACTTGCCGGTGCCCAAAAATAAGCGGCTGGAAATTTCCCGCCCGCCTAAGAACAGTTTGTCATCCATTTTATCCGCCTCCTACAAATTTCAGCACTTCCAACCGGTCGCGCTCCTTTAAGATGGTGTTTTCCAACCGCTCGCGCTCGATCAGCATCTCGTTTAAAATATAAATAAATTCGCCCGACGCCAGATCCTTTGATCTGATATATTCAGCCAGAGCGCTGCCTTGCGCGATCTGCTCTTCCCGGCCGTTCACTATAATCAGCATAATAACCCTCCCGCGTTTAAACTGCCGCGCCAAATTGGCGCTAACACCGGTGATCGGCAGTGCCCAGATATTGGCTGACAATTTTCATGGCGCAAAAACGGCCGCACATGGTACACGCCTCTTCGCCGGCCTGGTTTTTAGCGCTTCGGTAGTGGCGGGATCTTTCCGGATCGATGGAAAGGGTGATCTGGGCCGGCCAATCCAGATTTTTTCTGGCCAAAGCCATTTGCCGGTCCCGTTCCCCGGCTCCTTTGACCTTTTTTACGATATCCGCGGCATGGGCGGCGATTTTAGCGGCGATCACTCCCTCTTTGACATCCTGCAGGTCAGGCAGACCCAGATGCTCGGCCGGGGTGACATAACAGAGGAAGTCAGCCCCGGCGGCAGCGGCGATCGATCCGCCGATCGCTGAAGTGATATGGTCGTAGCCGGGAGCGATATCGGTCACCAGAGGCCCCAGCACGTAGAAAGGCGCTCCGTGGCATAGGCGCTTTTGGATCAGTACATTAGCTTCAATCTGGTCCATGGGCATATGCCCCGGCCCTTCCACCATCACCTGCACTTGCCTGTCCCAGGCCTGCTGCACCAGCTCGCCCAGCACGATCAGCTCCTGGATCTGAGCCCGGTCGGTGGCATCAGCCAGGCAGCCCGGCCTGAGCCCGTCTCCCAAACTCAAAGTTACGTCGTAGCGCCCGGCGATCTCCAGCAGACGGTCATATTCAGTGTACAGAGGATTATCTTTGTCGTGATGCAGCATCCAGCCGGTGAGAAATGAGCCGCCCCGGCTGACGATGTCGGTCACCCGTCCCTCTTTGAGCAGGCGGCCGATCGCTTCGCGGGTCAGGCCGCAGTGGACGGTAATAAAATCCACCCCCTCCCGGGCCTGCTGCTCGATAACCTTAAACAGGTCGTCTGTGGTCATAGCCAGCATGCTCCCTTTTTGGCTCACCGCCTCAACCGCAGCCTGGTAAATAGGCACAGTGCCCACCATTACCGGCGAGTGCTTTAAGATCCTTTGCCGGGATAGATTAAGATTGCCGCCGGTGCTTAAGTCCATCACCGCGTCGGCGCCCGCTTTAACGGCAGCGTCCAGCTTGGACAGCTCTTTTTCGATATCCGGATAAGCCTCGCTGGTGCCGATATTGGCATTAACCTTGGTGGCCAGCCCTTTGCCGATCCCGACAGCTTTCCGCTTCCTGGCCGGATTATAAGGGATTACCGCCTCCCCGGCGGCGATCAATTGCCGCAGCGCTTCCGCACCGATACCTTCCGCCTCTGCCACCTCGATCATTTCCGGGGTAATAATTCCCTGTCTGGCCTGTTTCAGTTGGGTCATCACAGCAGCTCCTCCTAAAGGGGGTAACCGTAAAACAGCAAAAACCGCAGGCCCAGGCCGGACCGCGGTTAATTAACCTTCAACACACTTCCCTACGCTGGTATTACCCAGATCAGGTTCGAGGGTTGAAAAGCCAGCCGCTTTTCTCTCAGCCTCTTCGGCACCCCTAGCCATATTTACCATCAGTTAAAGTATATCCTGTTTTTATGATCAGATCAACGGGTTTTTTGGGGAGCCATTTGCGTTGCAAGCCATCAAGTGGCCTCAACGGCTTTTTTGCTGCGCTTGCCGGCGAGAGGAAAGGGTCATAAGCAGGATATACTGCCCTGTTGGTGAATAATCCAAGTAGAGAGATGACGGGAGAGGATACAGTTGAATCGAGTTGTCATAGCGTCTGCCCGGGGGGGTGCCGTAAATGCGGTGGAATCAATTATTGAACGGTGCGGCGGCTTAAA
>JAGXSR010000027.1 GCA_018333405.1 Dethiobacter sp.
GATTCTGCCGAAGATCACCGATAAGCAGTATTATACCAATTCTTTTCACCTTCCGGTGATTTACGCCACTTCTCTTTTCGATAAAGTCACGGCAGAAGGCCAATTTCACCGCCTCTGCAACGCCGGCCATATTTCATACGTAGAGCTTAAAGCTCCACCCTTGCATAATGTGGAGGCGGTGGATCGCATCGTCCGTCACATGGCCGCTTCCGACGTCGGCTACGGCGGCATCAACTATCCTGTGGACGAATGCCGCGTATGCGCTTATAGCGGGGTATTTGCCTCAAACTGCCCTGGCTGCGGCAGCGGAGAGATCCGGCGTATACGCCGGATTACCGGCTACCTGTCCACAGAGGATCGTTTCAATGAGGCCAAGCGCATTGAGTTAAAAGACCGGCGCTCCCATTTTGAGGTCGCGGGACACGAATGAAGCTTCAAGTGGCCGGAATTGACCGCGAAAGCATCGTTGACGGACCGGGAATCCGCCTGGTTGTGTACTTGCAGGGCTGCCCTCACCGTTGCCCGGGTTGCCATAACCAAAATACCTGGGATCCGGAAGGCGGAACAGAGATGGAGGTGAGTGAAATTTTAGGGCTGACAGAGACGGCAGGCTTAATTGACGGCGTCACCTTCAGCGGTGGCGAACCGTTTTGCCAGCCGGCCCCGCTGTTGGCTTTAGCCGGATCCTTAAAGTCCCGCGGGCTGAATCTGGTGCTCTATTCGGGGTATACCTTTGAGCAGCTTTTGGAGATCGCCAAACGCGAGCCGGCTGTGGCCGGCCTGTTAAAAACGGGTTGGCTGCTGATAGACGGCCCGTATATTCAACAGCAGCGCAGTCTGAACCTGCCTTATCGCGGTTCCCGCAATCAGCGCCTGATCGATTTATCTCTTTCGATGAAAGCGGGCCGGACTGTTTTGTGGAACAACCATTTTCTTTTTGACGAGAAGTGGAGTAAAATAGGATAAACAGAGATATATTTCATGATGGTTCTAGTCAGGGAGAATAAACAGTAAATGGGTTCCACTGATTCAGGGTTTCAGTTGACACGGCTGGATGGTTTAACCTGTTTGCAGTCCACGCTGCTGAACAGGTGCGAGCTTATCGACCATGCCTTCTCCACCAGGCTGGGCGGTTTAAGCGGCGGGTTTTTAAGCTCACTGAATACCGCGTTTCATACCGGGGATAAAATCGAGCACGTCCTGGAGAACCGCCGTCTTCTGCTTAACCATTGGGGATACCGGCCGGAAGAGATTGTCGCCGGCAGCCAGGTGCATGGGGTTACCGTGTTTCCCGTGGCGGCGCAAGACCGGGGGAGGGGTGCTGAGCCTGGGACTTTCCTGGCAGAAGCTGACGCCCTGGTCACCGCGGAACCGGGCATCGTTTTGACCGCCTATGCCGCCGACTGCCTGCTTCTCTATATTGCAGAGCCGCATATTCCGGTTATCGCTTTGGCTCATGCCGGGTGGCGCGGCACGCTGAGCGCCATGGCTGTTTTGGTGGTTGATTTTATGCAGGCGCGATATGGAGTGGATCCTTCCCATCTCCTGGCGGCAATCAGCCCCGGAATATGTCCTGGCTGCTACCGGGTAAACGAAGAAACAGCAGGCAGATTCAAGCTGGCGGGGTGGGGAGGAGAGCCTTACTTAGAAGAGGACGGCCAGGGTAGTTATCGCCTCGACTTGCCGCGCATTAATGCCGCTCAGTTGATTAATGCCGGTATTGCAGCGCATAATCTGGCCCAAACCGGCTTTTGCACCTCCTGCCGCCCGGATCTCTTCTACTCCTACCGCAGGGAGCGCGGGCTCACCGGCCGGATGATGGGTTTTCTGGCGATCAAACCGGAAAAGGAGATGATCGCTTGAGCAGACGGAGCAAGGCGGATCGGAATCGGAACTTCACCGTGATCCCAGGTGAAGGAAAAAGCCCCGGTCATTTAAAAAAAACTATAGTTTATTCTCTCCTGATGTTATTGGTGCTGATTCTGGTAGTTCAGACCGGATATCATTGGCTAAGAGGCGAGCTTTTAGCCAAAAGACTCGAGATTGCGCCTGCTGAACCGGGCTATATGGAAAATACCGTTGAGCTGGACGGAGTCATTGCCCGCAGTGAGCGGGTGGTGAGCGCGCCGCATTCCGGAGTGCTTGTGGAGATGCTTCCTCATGGCGAGCGTGTGGCTAAGGGTGTACCCCTGGTAACCCTGGCCGTTGTGCCTGCCGAAGAGATTGCCGCTCCGGAAGCTGATATAAACCACGAACTGCCCGAAAGCTGGTGGGATGCGATCACCGCGCGGATCATGCGCCGGCTGAACCTGGGCGCCGTGCAGCAGCCGGAGGAGCAGCCCGTTTCAGACCTGGAGATGCTCCCCCGGCATGCAGAAAGAACAATAATCACCAGTGAAGAGGCTGGGTTTTTATCCTATTTCCTGGACGGGTGGGAAGATAAGGAAGATACGGCGCTTAAATCTTTAAGCAGCGATCAAAGTATTATGCCGATCCAGGTGGCTCTCGGCACAGCGGTGGAAGCCGGGCAACCGATTTTAAAAATCGTAAACAACTGGTATTGGCGCTACCTGGTATCGCTGCCCCTCGATCCGGGGCGCAGCGTGGCCGGATACGAGCAGGTGGCCATTGTTTTTGACTTTGCCCCGCATTCTCCGGCCACAGCGTGGCTAAAGGAAACAGTGATCGATGCGGAGCAAAACGAGGTTCATCTCTCTTATTTTATCGAGCAACAGATCCCTGGATTTGACCAGGCGCGCCGTTCCAGGGCCGTGGTCAGCATTCAGCGGCAGACAGGGTTGATCGTGCCGGAAGAAGCGCTTGTCGAACAGGATGGCGTAACCGGAGTTTTTCTCAACAGCGGCGGATTGATCACTTTTGCGCCGTTAACTTTGCTCCGGCTGCAGGAAGGACGAGCATTGGTGAAAGGGATCGAGCCTTATGCCCTGGTGATCGGCAACCCTGAACTGGTTCGGCCCGGCCAGCGCTTAAACTAACCTGCCGGATCACCGTTTCTTTCGCGGAGAGTTAAAGCGGCAGGGAGCGGAACCGGTTTTGCAATACGGCTATACTAGGGGGTTCTGATGATGCTGGAACAAAACCTGCAGCGTGTCAGGAAAGAGATCGCTGCCGCTGCCCGGCGATCCGGCCGGGATCCGGGGGATGTGCGGCTGGTGGCAGTGACGAAGACCGTGGGGGTTGAATCTGTCCGCCAGGCTGCCGCCCTGGGGCTGAAAGACTTCGGGGAGAACAGACTGCAGGAAGCGCGGGAAAAGGTAGCCGCTTTCCCTGAGCTGTGCTGGCATTTTATCGGCCGGCTGCAGAGCAACAAAGTAAAAGATGTGATCACGCATTTCACCCTGATCCATTCCTTAGACCGTTTCTCGCTGGCCGAAGAGCTGCAGCGCTGTGGTGATCGTCTGGACCTGGAGTTTGCCGCCTTGGTGCAGGTGAACGTAGCGGGGGAAGATAGTAAATCCGGGCTGGACCCGTCCGAGCTGCCTGATTTTCTGGATGCTTTACGCCGGATGCCGCGGATTAAGGTCGAAGGGTTAATGACCATGGCGCCTTGGGCGGATGATCCGGAGGAGGTAAGGCCGGTGTTCCGGCAGCTGTGGGAGCTGCGCCGGAAATATCGCTCTCCGGAAATGAATCTGCCGCATCTATCCATGGGTATGACCGGAGATTTTGCAGTAGCGGTGGAAGAAGGGGCGACCATGGTGCGTATCGGTTCCGCCCTGTTTGGTGTGCGCAGAGGTTAACTAATCTAGACGAAAAGCAGGTGATTTCCATTTATATCCTCGGAACCGGTTTGCTTTACTTTATACAGATCTACTATTATATCCTGGTTGCCCGGATTATTCTCTCCTGGTTTCGAGTTTCATTTTACGGCAACCCTTCACTGGCCGGTATTTACCGTATCCTCTATGGTCTGACGGAACCGGTTCTGGCGCCGTTGCGCAAGGTTTTGCCCACGGTGCGCATGGGCATGGGCTACCTGGATCTTTCTCCAATTGTACTGCTGGTTTTACTGGCCTTGCTGCGGCAATTGGTTGCTCAATATTTATTTTAAGATAAGGTGGTGAGCCGGACATTGAACCGTTCCCGCCCGCGGCCTCCCCTGACGGAGGCAGAGAAGAAATGGCGGCAGGAGTTTATACGTAAACTGCAGTCAGTGGGAGACTGCGGCTTTGAGACTGCGTTTTTAGATCCTCTGCAGCTGGAGCTGGCCCAGGAGGCGCTTAAGGACTTTCAGGAGCTTTCTTACACGATTTTTGGCGGTTACCCGACGGCGGAGCGGGCGATCCTGCGCATTTTTCCGGCGAAGCAGCATGGCAGTTTGCCAGAAGCAGCCGCTCTTGCGGTAACAGGGTTGTTTGACGAAGGGGCGCTCAGCCACCGTGATTTTTTAGGAGCGGTTTTAGGTTTGGGTTTACGCCGCGACCAGGTGGGAGATATCCTTCTGTTGCCGGAGGGCGGAGCGATAATTTTTGTGTTGAAAGCGAAAGCAGAGTTCATCTGCGCCCGATTGACCCAGGTAGGCAGTATTTCTGTAGACTGTTCGGTTACAGACCCCGGCCGCCTTTCTCTGCCGATGGAAGCGGGGCGGGAGATCAGCGGCACAGTGGCCTCGACACGATTAGACGCGGTTTTAGCTCTGGGCTTCGGGTTATCCCGCTCGCGGGCGGTGTTGCTGATCAAGGGCGGATTGGCCAAAGTAAACTGGCGACCGGTTGATTCACCCGCTTTTCAGCTTCATGCCGGTGATCTTATCTCCCTGCAAAGCCGGGGAAGGGTGGAGCTGTTAGCGCTGGAGGGAGAGACGAGAAAAGGAAGAATCCGCCTTAAACTGAAAAAAATGAGCTAAAAGGGCAGGAAAAGCGCGTAAATTGTTGAATTGCATAGTAATTGATTAATCATTTGCGGGAGGGATAAGATATGGTCATAACGCCGATGGAAATTCATAACAAGGAATTCGATCGCTCTTTCCGGGGTTACTCTGTAGAAGATGTTCATGATTTTTTGGAACAGGTGGGCAAGGACTATGATCAGCTGCTTCGCGAGAATACCGAGTCAAAAGAGCAAATCAGTCGTCTGCTGGAAAAGCTGAAGAGCTATCAGAAACTGGAAGAAACTATGCACAATGCCATTGTCGTCGCTCAGGAGACGGCGGAAGATGTAAAGAAAAATGCCTACCGGGAAGCGGATCTAATCCGCCGGGAAGCAGAGCGGGAAGCCCAGCGCATTGTTGAAGAGGCCCGCTACCGCTCGAGCAAGCTATTGGCCGAGCACGAAGATCTGTTTAAACAGGCCCAGGTGTTCAAACTGCGTTTCCGCTCGTTTATCGAAGCCCAGCTTTCGGCTCTGGAGATGGAAGACTGGATGGAGCCCCAGGCCGGTCAGCGATAGCGGATATCTTTACAGTTTCGGTCCGCGGTTAATTATTTGCTCGACGGGTTATAATGGAATATAATTGAGATGACTTCAGCAGTAAACTGGCCAGTCAAACAGGGGGACCGGGATCTGGCGAAAGCCTGGCCAAACAGCCCGCTTAAGTACCCCCCCGGGGTTACTTGCGCCAAATTGACTT
>JAGXSR010000028.1 GCA_018333405.1 Dethiobacter sp.
CCGGCTGCCGCAGGGGCGGGGCGGTCTAAATTATACATACTCCCAAGGGGAGAGGGATAAGCGCAGCGAGGGAGAGGGTCAGTCCAACAATCCCCTCTCCACCCTTTAGGGGGAGAGGGTTAGGGTGAGGGGGAGTGATATCCTCCCGCTTGGAGCCGGCTGTCGCAACAGGCGGCGTGGCGGTTTGATTTATACAAAAGTGAAGGAGTGCCGGCGTTGGCGGAGGGAAGCAGCGGACAGTTGAATTTTAATACGGCCGGAAACCGGCTCGGATCGGTGTGGAAAAGTCTCAAAGCGCCGGCGAAGGCGGCTATATTGTTGGTTATTGTCCTGACGGCGCTGGTGGTTTTGTGGCTGGCGGGCGGCAGCATTATCCCCATACCGATGGAGGTGCTTTTTCACCGTCTCGAACCGCACCAGGCCAGGGAAGTTGTGCTGATGCTCGAAGAACAAGGCATTGCCTATAATATCACCGACGGCGGCAGCACAATCCTGGTGCCGCGCGACCAGCGCGACCGCCTGCGCCTGACCATCTCTCCCGATCTCTACGCCCAGGGCGCCGGCTTTGCTTTGTTTGAGGGCAATGGGCTGGTGGCCAGTGACTATACCAGGCGGGTGCAGTGGCAGATCGCGCTGGAAGAGGAGCTGCGCCGCACGATCAGCAGCATTGAGGTCGTGGACCAGGCCCGGGTCCATTTGGTCATCCCTGAAGGAAGCCTGTTTGTGCGGGAGCAGGGCAGCCCCTCCGCTTCGGTGTTCCTGCGTTTAATGCCTATGGCCTCGTTGAGCGGTGAGCAGGTGCGCGGAATTTTAAGCCTGGTGGCGGGCAGTGTGGAAGGACTGCGCCCTGAAAACGTAAACATTGTTGATTCCCAGGGCAACATTCTGTACGACGCTTTTGCGGCCATCGACGATTTGCCCGTTTCCGGGTCGGTTCAGAGCCGGATGAAGCTGAAGCGCCAATTTGAACGGGAGCTGGAAAACCGGCTGAAAGCAGTTCTGGATCAGGTTTACGGGCCCGGCCGGGCACTGGCCATGGTCACCGCCGAGCTTGATTTTGATCTCCGTGAGACGACAACGGTTACTTTTGATGACCAGCCGGTGGAGCGATCCGCCCAGCGCGTAGAAGAGCGCTCCGAGGGGACAGGGGCGCCTCCGGCCGAAGTGGGCGAGCCGAATATCCCCGGATATGAAGGCGCTGCCGGCCAGGGGGAGTACACCTATGAACGCATTGAGGAAATTGTGAATTATGAAATCAGCGAAACCCGCGAAGTAATAGCCGCGGCGCCGGGACGGGTGCTGCGCCTTTCCACAGCCGTGGTGATCGATAACAGCGAGGGCGAAGCGATCGCCGGCGAACAGGTATCCGCCCTGCTTGAATCAGCTCTCGGCCTGGATGAAGAACGGGGCGATACCCTCTCGGTTCAGCTGATGCCCTTCGACCCCGCCTGGCGTGAAGGCTGGGATGAAGCGCCGGACGCTGTTGCCCCTCCGGTTGCGCTGAATGTTTATTTATACGCGCTGGCCGGATTGGTCGTGATCATGTTTATCTTCATGGCGGTTTTTCTCAGCCGGAGATCCAGGCGCCGCGCCCGGGAAAGTGAAAGGATGTCAATGGAAAAGGTTGTGGCGCCGGAGACGGCCGCCGCGCCTGCGCCTTCTCAGGAAGAGCTATGGCAGAAGCAAGCTCGCCGGCTGGCGGAAGAGGAACCGGCCGGTGTGGCCAGTTTAATCAAGACCTGGCTGGTGGAGGAGTAGGGAGATAAGGGTGCAGAAAGCAAAACGGCTTAACGGTGTTAAAAAAACCGCGATTTTATTACTGGGCCTCGGCCCGACCCTTTCGGCCAAGGTGCTTAAACATTTTAACGAAGAAGAGATCGAGACGATTAGCGCGGAGATTGCCAATACCACCCGTGTGGATCAGGAGACCTTAAGCGAGGTTCTGAGCGAGTTTGTCGCCGTCCACCAGGCGCGTCAATATATCCTCAAAGGAGGGTACGATTCGGCCAAAGAGATCCTGGAGAGGACGTTAGGCCCGCAGAAAGCGGCTGAAGTGCTGCGCCGGCTTAAGGAAACCAGTAAGGTCAAACCTTTTAGCTTTGTCCGCAACACCGATGCCAAGCAGTTGGTCAATCTGATCAGCCAGGAGCACCCGCAGACCATAGCCTTTATCCTCTCTTATCTTGATTCGGCGCAGGCGGCGATGGTCATCTCAGAGCTGCCTCAGGATATACAAAGCGATATTGCCCGGCGAATTGCCGTCATGGACCGTACCTCGCCGCAAATTTTAAAGGGCGTGGAAAATGTAATGCGCGAGCGGCTCTCGACTATTTTTCAGCAGGACTTCACCGCGGCCGGAGGGATTCCCACCGTTGTGGAGATCTTAAACCAGGTGGACCGGGGCACGGAGAAGCTAATCCTGGAAGAGCTGGAAAAAGAGGATGCCCAGTTGGCTGAGATGATCCGCCAGCAGATGTTTATTTTCGAGGATATCGTTAACCTGGATAACTCTTCTATCCAGCGGGTGCTGCGCGAGCTGGAAAACGACGATATCGCCCTGGCCCTGAAAGGGGCCAGCGATGAGGTTAAAAGCCGGATTATGAAAAATATTTCCAAGCGCGCCGCCGAGATTTTAAAGGAAAATATGGATTATATGGGTCCGGTGCGGCTGCGGGATGTGGAAGAGGCGCAGCAGAAAGTGGTTATGGTTATTCGCCGGCTGGATGAAAGCGGTGAAATTATTATTTCACGGGGTGGCGATGATGTCATCATCGCCTAGGGTCTATAAGCGGCCGCGGGTGGCGGGCAAGGCGATCTATTTGGCCCCTGCGCTGGACGAAACAGATCACGTTTTCCCTTTGCCTTACGTCAACGAGGAGGCGCCTGTGCAGACGGCGCCGCCGTCGACAAAATGTGCGGAAGGGGCTGAAAGCCCTGACCTGCCTGATCTGGTTCAGCTGAAAGAACAATGTATACAGGACGGCTATAAGCAGGGGATAGAACAAGCGGAGGCGGAATGCCGGCGCCTGACCCAGGAGGCGCAAGTCAAACTTAAGGAGGCGGAGCTGTGCCTGCGTGAAGCGCGGCAGCGTTCACGGGAGGTTATCGTTTCTTCCGAAGCGAAGGTGGTGGAGCTGGCCATCGCGGCGGCGGAGCAGCTAATCAAGACCCAGCTGGAGTTGGCCCCTGAAAAGATCGTTTATGTTGTGCGGGAAACGCTGCGCTTGTTAAACGGCGGCGGGCAGCTGAGGATATACGTCAGCCCGGTTGATCTGCCCGCCTGCCTGGAGATGCGGGAGAGTCTCAACACTGAATTTCAGGAGGTTAACCGATTGGAAATATTGCCTGACGGCGCTTTAGGACGGGGCAGCTGCCGCGTTGAATCAGAAAACGGGAGTGCGGAGCACCTGCTTTACGACGAGAGCCGCCGGCTGAGAGAGATGCTTTTGAGTATCGCCCGCCGGGAAGACAGGAAAAAGACCGTGGAGGAAATATCCGCTTATGGCAAGCATTGATCAGGAGCTGGACCATAGCAAATATCTGGCCGAGCTGAACTGCTTTCAGGGAGGGCGGCTCAGCGGGAAGGTGCGCCAGATGATCGGCTTGGTGATGGAGGTCACCGGTATTCGCCCCTTTATCGGCGAGATTTGCGTGGTAAAGAGCGCGGAGAGCGCAGATGTCCTGGCGGAAGTGGTCGGTTTTCGGGACGGGTGCTCGTTGCTCATGCCGCTGGGGGAGATCAGGGGCCTCTCTCCGGGTTGCCCGGTGTGGCCTACCGGAAGCAGTTTTATCGTTCGGGCGGGAGAAGCGCTCTTGGGCCAGGTTCTGGACGGCCTAGGCCGCCGGTTGGCCACCGGCCGGCCGGCGCTCGCTTCCGGAGAAGGAGTTGAGATGCGGGTGGACTCCTCTCCGCCGAATCCGCTGGATCGCCGCCCGATTGAGGCGCCGCTGTATACCGGGGTAAAAGCGATCGATGCTTTCCTGACCTGCGGAGAGGGGCAGCGGATAGGTATTTTTTCCGGCAGCGGGGTAGGCAAGAGCACTTTGCTCGGCATGATTGCCCGCTACAGTGAAGCCGAGGTGAATGTGATCGCTTTAATCGGGGAGCGGGGCCGTGAAGTAGGTGATTTTATCCGCCGCGAGCTGGGCGAAGAGGGATTAAAACGCTCGGTGGTAATTGTCTCCACCTCCGATCGCCCTGCTTTGGAGCGGGTGATGGGCGCGTTGACGGCGGTCAGTATAGCCGAATATTTTCGTGAACAGGGCAGACGGGTTATCCTGATGATGGATTCGGTTACCCGCTTTTGTATGGCTCAGCGGGAGATCGGGCTTTCTGTCGGTGAGCCTCCGTCCACGAAAGGCTACACCCCGTCGGTCTTCGCCCTGCTCTTTCGCTTTCTTGAGCGCTCCGGCACTTCACAGCGGGGCAGCATTACCGGTTTTTATAATGTGCTGGTGGATGGCGACGATTTTACCGAGCCGATCACCGATGCTGTGCGCAGTGTTTTGGACGGGCATATCGTGCTCAGCCGCAAACTGGCCGCGCGTAATCATTACCCGGCGGTGGATATCCTGCATAGCAACAGCCGCCTGATGCCGCACCTGGTGACCGAGTCCCACAGCCGGGCGGCGGCGCAGCTGATTAAACTGACCTCGACCTATGAGGATATGGAAGATCTGATCAATATCGGCGCTTACAGCGCGGGCGCGCAGACCGAGGTAGATCTGGCCGTAAAGCAGCGTCCGGTAATTCTTGAATTTTTAAGGCAAATGCCGGAAGAGTTTTTTTCCGGCGAGCAGACTTTATCAAGGTTGCAGCAGATCGCCGCCGGTTGAAGGAGAGTATTATTGATGGCTCTTTTCAGTTTTCGCTTGCAGCGGCTGCTTAAGTATCGCTGCTCTCAAAGTGAGGAGGATCAGAAAGAGCTGGTCCGGCGCCGTTGGCGCCTGGCTGAGGAGGCCTCAAAAACGGCGCGCCTGGAGGCAGAGCTTGGCTATGCTGCCGAGCAGTGGCGAAAGCAGTCCCGCGCCGCCGAGCTTAATTTGCACCTGCTTGAGCTCAGCAGCGAGTATTTCCGCTGGGTGAACAGGAGTCTGGGTGAACAGCGTGAGCTTGAGTTTGAGTCTTCCCGGCTGGTTGAAGAGCAGGAAGAGACGGCATACCGTTCGTGGCGGCGGCGGCGGGTTTTGGAGCTGCTTCAGGAACGGGCGCGGGGAGAGCACGGACGGCAGGAGAAGCTTAAGGAGCGCCGTTTTTTGGATGAAGTTACTCTCTATTCCTTTAACCGCAGGGATTAGCTGTCTATCTAAATGAAAGGAGGTGATTTTATTGGAAATGGAAGGAACGGTGCTCAGCCGGCTGCCCGCGTCAGCTTCATGCGGAGGCAAGGTGTTTGACGGTAAAAAACAGGGCCTGTTCGATGCTTTTCTGACCGCTCTTTTGGCTGATCTGCAGCCGGGGCCAGAGGGGGCGTACCTGCGGGGTGAGTATTGCCGGTTGCATACAGCAATTTGCCTGCAGCCCGGCGCTGAACAAAATCGCGCCCTGGATGAGGGGCCGCCGGCTCTCAGCGGCGGGACAGCGGTCACGCAATTTTTGTTTTGGCCGGGGGGAACGGCAATACCGGTAAGCGATCTGCCGGGCGATTTAATATCGGCAGGATCAACATCTGCAGATCCGGGCCTAAGCGCTTATGGCGATCCGGTTGTTTTTGGTCAGGGCAACTTAAAACCGGCAGGTTCTGCAGAGAATTTACTCAACGTTGTCCTGGATGGGGGCAGGCAAACACCGGTAGCACAGGCGGCGCCATGGCCTCAGGCCGTTTCAGATCCGGCCGGCGGCGGGATAACAGAAGCGCCGATGTTTTCTGCTGCGCATCCGGCCGGCGGCGGGATAACAGAAGCGCAACTGTTTACTGCGGCGACTATGGTTGAGTCGCAAAAACCGGTAAGTCTGCCGTTGCCGGACGGCCAGGACCCGGTTGGCGGCGGTAAGCCGGCGGCACAACCTGGGGCGACAAGCCAGGCCCAGTCCCAGGAGGCAACGGAAATGGGTGAAGCGGGCAAAAAGACTCCGGGACAGGTTGCCGACGCCTTGTCGGTTTTGCCGGAGACGGGGAAAGTTTTTTCTGTAGCGAGCCTGCGCCCTGCAATTTCGGATCAGGCTGCGTCGAGCTTTAACGGTTTGTTCGGTGAAGAGCCGGCTCGCGGAGAGGTTATGACCGAAGCGGGCGCTTTGCCGGAGCCGGAGCTAAAGCCGGAGCAGAAAGCAGAACAGGTGCGAGTAGAGCGGGTGCTCAGGCCGGTCGATTTTATCCGTGAACATCTGCAACAGGGAAAAACAGCGCCGGATAGAGCCTTACCGGCAGGCGCAGGGCAGGCGCAGCCGATAGCGCCGCCTGCCGGCTCACCAGCGGGGGAAGTGCAGATCAGCCCGCCTGAGATTGTCAAAGATGCCTCTTTCAAAGAGCAGATCATGCAGCAGATTCAGGGCCGACTGCTCTATATCCGCGAGAAAGGCCCCGCTCCGGCGGAGATGCGGCTGCGGCTGCAGCCGGCAGAGTGGGGAGAAATGGTGATCCGTGTCTTTTCCCGGCAGGGCCGGCTCAGCGCGCTGATTCAGGTG
>JAGXSR010000029.1 GCA_018333405.1 Dethiobacter sp.
CAGTTCAGGAAATTAAACTGGGGCGCATTTAAGATGATCCAGCAGGAAATTAACGTTCTATAAAGAATAGAACATTTGTACAGGCTCCAAGACTCAGCCTGTGACTAGGGGGAAAGTATATGGAGAAAAGCAAAGCCCTTGAATCGGCTATGTTACAGATTGAAAAACAGTTCGGCAAAGGATCGATCATGCGGTTGGGAGAATCAGGCCGGCCGGGGATAGAAGTTATCTCCACCGGGTGTTTGTCCCTGGACATTGCCTTGGGCGTTGGCGGCATACCTAGAGGCAGGGTTATTGAAATATTCGGACCGGAATCTTCCGGTAAGACAACGGTTGCGCTGCACATCATCGCCCAGGCCCAGAAAAAAGGAGGATTTGCCGCTTTTATCGACGCAGAGCATGCCCTGGATCCGAAATATGCGGCCAATCTAGGGGTCAACATTGAAGAGCTGCTGGTTTCTCAACCGGATACCGGGGAGCAGGCTTTGGAAATTGCCGAAGCCTTGGTACGCAGCGCAGCGATCGATGTTCTAGTCGTTGATTCTGTAGCTGCCCTGGTGCCGCGGGCGGAGATCGAAGGCGAGATGGGTGATGCTCATGTCGGGCTGCAGGCGCGCCTGATGTCCCAGGCCCTGCGAAAACTTTCAGGAGCGATTAGTAAGTCTCATACGTCAGCGATATTTATCAACCAGATCCGTGAGAAAGTTGGGGTAATCTTCGGAAACCCGGAGGTGACTCCTGGTGGAAGAGCGCTGAAATTTTACTCTACAGTGCGCCTGGATGTGCGGCGAGTGGAATCATTAAAACAGGGTGAAACGATAATCGGCAGCCGCACCAGAGCAAAGGTTGTGAAAAACAAAGTGGCGCCGCCGTTTAAAGCCGCTGATTTTGATATACTGTACGGCTACGGCATCTCGGCGGAAGGATCGCTGATTGATACGGGCATCGAATCTAAAGTATTATCAAAAAGCGGCGCCTGGTATTCGTATGGGAACGAACGGCTGGGTCAGGGCCGCGAAAACGTGCGTGAATGGCTGAAAGAAAATCCGGGTACAGCTCGGGAGATTGAATGCAAGATTCGCGAAAACTACGGGCTTGCAGTCGGAAAAGATAAAATATCAGAGACCGATATGAATCCGGATGCCGGCAGATAGTGGAGCCGGAAGTAATTGTGCATAAAGAGAGTCTGGATAAAGCCCGTTTAAGTGTAGTGCGCTGGCTGCGCTTTCGATCCAGAAGCCGCAGGGAAGTCGAGCTCTACCTGGAAAAGAAAGGATTTGCCCGGGAAATCAGCGCAGCGCTGCTGGACGAGCTGCAGGAGTACAGATATATTGACGATCTGCGCTTTACCGAAGAGTATATACAATCCTGCCTGGGCCGTGGCTTCGGTCAAAACCGGGTGCGCAGCGAACTGACAAAAAAGGGGATTGACCGGGAATTAATCGGCGAGGCAATCAAACAGCATTTCGCCGTTGAACATGAGCTGATCAGAGTTGTCGCCCTGTTAGAAAGAAGGGCTAAGCGTATTGTTGCCCCCGATCAAAAATGGGTGCGGCAGCAGTTTTCCTTTCTCAAGGGGCGTGGTTTCAGCGAGAACGTGATCATGCAGGCCTTGAAGCAATATTGCCGGGATCTGATCGAAGATTAAAAGACGTGTCTTGACATAACTTGGTCAAGAGAGTACAATCAACTTAATTTATCAGTATTTTATTATTAAATGCTCAGAGCATAACTTAATTGAGAAAAGTATAGCGCCGGCGGGCTTTACAGATAGATTTAAAAAGCGCATAACGATTCAGGTAAAGATGCAGGTATCTTTATACTGAGCTTCTCTTTTAAGCTGTGTTCTTAAACACAGCTTTTTGCATTTCAACACTAAAGAAACGGAGGTGAAACGTTATGCTTGAATATCTGCTTATAATTAGTGCCACGTTGGCGGTCGGCCTGGGCGCCGGATATTTTATCCGCAAATCAATTGCCGAGGCTAAGATTGCTTCCGCTGAAGTTGCCGCCAATAAAATACTTGAAGAAGCAAACCTGGAAGCAAGCGCCATTAAGCGTGAAAAACATCTGGAAGCGAAAGAAGAAGCACATCGGTTGCGTCACGAGATAGAAAGGGAAAGCAAAGAAAGAAGGGCCGATTTGCAGCGTGTTGAACGGCGACTGCAACACAAAGAAGAAAACCTGGACCGCAAGATCAGCTCTCTTGAGCGTAAAGAAGAGGAGTTAAGAAAAAAGGAAGAAGAAACCCAACGCATTCAAGATAAAATTCAGAGTTTATACCGTCAACAGCTGGCGGAATTAGAAAGGGTTTCTGCGTTAACCAGGGATGAGGCCAGGGATATTCTTTTGAAAAGGGCACGGGAAGAGATAACTCACGAAATGGCGATCATGGTGAAAGAAGTTGAAACTCAGGCCAAAGTCGAGGCGGATAAGAAAGCCCGGGAAGTGGTGACTATGGCTATCCAAAAATGTGCCGCGGATCATGTCACCGAAGCCACTGTATCTGTGGTCAGCCTGCCTAACGATGAGATGAAGGGGCGGATTATCGGACGGGAAGGGCGCAACATCCGCACTCTGGAAACCCTGACCGGTATTGACCTGATCATCGACGATACTCCTGAAGCGGTTATTCTTTCCGGTTTTGATCCGATCCGCAGGGAGATTGCCAGAATTGCCCTGGAAAAGCTGATTAGCGATGGACGCATACACCCGGCCCGGATTGAGGAAATAGTTGAAAAAACCCGGAAAGAAGTCGAAGTGCTGATTAAAGAAGAAGGGGAAAGGGCGACCTTCGAAACCGGAGTACACGGTATTCATCCGGAATTGGTATTGCTTCTGGGCAAATTGCGATACCGCACCAGTTATGGGCAAAATGTGCTGCAGCATTCTATTGAGGTGGCTCATCTGGCGGCAACTATGGCGGCAGAACTGGGATTGGATATAAATTTTGCCAAGAGAGCCGGACTGCTTCATGACATCGGAAAAGCACTGGATCATGAAACGGAAGGATCTCATGTGTTGACCGGAGCTGAGATTGCCAAACGCTATAAGGAAACCGCAGACATTATAAATGCTATAGAAGCTCACCACGGCGATATAGAATTTAAAACCCTCGAAGCGGTTTTAATCCAATCTGCCGACGCTGTTTCGGCGGCTCGCCCCGGTGCGCGTCGCGAGTCTCTGGAAGTATATATAAAGAGGTTAGAAAAGCTCGAACAGATTGCCGATTCTTTTGACGGTGTTGATAAATCGTATGCTATTCATGCCGGAAGGGAAATCAGGATCATCGTTAAACCGGAAAAGATAGATGATTATACTTCCATCCAGATCGCCCGTGATATTGTAAAAAAAATCGAGAGCGATCTGGAATACCCGGGACAGATTAAGGTGACGGTGATCAGGGAAACCAGGGCCGTTGACTACGCCAGATAGTTTATTTTAATTCAAATCAGGGCCGGGCAGGAATCAGAAGAATATATATGGAATAAGAGTACAGTATCCTTTTAGAAAAGAGGGGCGTTTATGATGCAGAGCGGTTGTGTGGATGACTCATACCATGTAAATATGATTATCAATCTGTTGTTGAGGTTTCCCGAGATATTTACTGTTTCCTACAACCTGCCTGCGCAATCCTATAGTCTTTTGTTTATGATCAAAGCCCGGGTAAAAGCCGAACAACTTGATCATTTACGCCGGATGCTTAATGAAAACCTGGAAGCATATCGTTTTTTTAAAAAAAAGGAACACTGCCCGGTTCAAGTCAATAAAAAATATTATTACGGATTCACCCATCTGGAGCTCTGCCTGGCGGATAATCATCTTGGCGGGGAAGAAATCGGTTTAATCAGCAGGCTGATCAAAGATAAATACGGCCATGCCTTAATCAGCGAACTGCGTTTTGAAGAGATCGATTCATTGGATGACAGCCCGGGGAGCTGGGAGGAGTTCTTTCCCGCATTATACAAGCGCGGTTCGGAATGCGCTGTTCAAAAACTTATTGCTTTTCGTGAAGCAGGAAAAGTTTATGTTTTCAACCAATAGAAATTTTTTTGTCGAAAAATGTCAGATAATTTGTTTAAAAACAGATCTTTATTATTTTCAGAATAACAATTTGAAAATAAGCGAAACAAGAAGAACTGATAGCCGCTTATATTTTAAAGAGGTGATTTGCATCGGTAATATTTAGTAATACCTTACTGTCGCGGTAAAATAATTTATTAGGAGATGACGTGTAAAAAAGTGATATCCGTTTAGGGAGGCGTAAAATATTAATGGACATATTAAAAGTATCAGCAAAATCCAATCCCAATTCTGTCGCCGGCGCCCTGGCTGGAGTTTTACGGGAGAGGGGTAACGCGGAAATACAAACTATCGGCGCAGGCGCGCTCAATCAGGCTGTAAAAGCGGTCGCCATTGCCCGAGGGTTTGTAGCGCCAGGTGGAATTGATCTGATTTGTATTCCGGCTTTCACAGATATACAAATTGACGGAGAAGAGCGGACGGCAATTAAGTTAATTATTGAGCCTCGTTAAGAGAGATTGCCAGTGTTTCGCGGAAGCTGTTTATATACCGCCCTCTTATCTCCAGGGGGGTGTTTTTTTTTGTGGTTTAGAGTAAAATTAATCTATGCCTGCATATACAGAACATATTATTGCTGATTGCCACTGCGATACGTTATGGCATTTTAATAATGACAGCTATCGCTTTACCAATCTTAATCCAGGGCAGCAGGTTGATCTTCCCCGTTTACTGGAGGGGAGAGTGCGTATTTTATTTTTTGCAATCTGTGTGGCCGCAGAAATTGCCAGGCCTTTTCACTTCCCGGAAGCTTTACGCTATATTGCCCTGTATTTAAGATGTCTGGCGGAAAACAGAAGTATAATGCACGGTATTGAAACAGCGGCAGACCTGAACTTCTCAGGGAAAGACGGGTCTGTTGGCTGTCTGCTGGCGCTGGAAGGAGCAGAACCTCTCGCCGGAAGTCCGGAGCTTTTAGATCTGTTTTATCAGGTGGGAGTTCGCTCCGTAGCCCTGACCTGGAACAAGCCCAACCGGTTTGCTTACAGTTGTGCGGAGAACTCCTCCCGTGGTGGCTTGCGCCGGGCCGGCCGGAAACTGATCGGCGCACTGGCCAAGAAG
>JAGXSR010000030.1 GCA_018333405.1 Dethiobacter sp.
CCCGCCGGTCGGCAGTAACTTTTCGCAAGCTTTGGTTAATTACACTCATCGCCCCGCTGCTTTGCATAATGTTCAATACCAGCAGCGCGCCAAAGAGTATGATCAATATATCCAGGGAGAGTAAAACTCCCTGCATTGCTGAGGCCAGTACCCGCACCGGTTCAACCTGCCAGACAGCAAGAGCCATTGTCGCTGTCAAAAGCCAGGCAACGGGCATGCTCTTTTTAGCCGGCCATAAAAACCCACCCATAAGCACAATCGTCAACAAAATCGGTAAAAAGGCCAATAAGGCCAATGCAGACAGAGACATAGAATTCACTCTCCCAATATGGGATCTTCGTTTCTTGCCGTTTGCTTAGCCCTTTACTTGCTCCTTCAAATATTACTGCTCCTCCTAAATAAGTATTTTGCCCGGGTTAAACCAAATTCACCGCCCAGCAGCCTGAATAGCTTGCTCCGATTGTGGACGATACACGTGTACTGTGCCGCATAATTCTCAACATCCAATCTATTATGCCATAATTGCAAGGATTAACATACGAGGCCGGTTGACCCACAAGGGCAGAACGTTTTGCTGAAAATGAAACAAGAAATTGTTTAGGTCGAAAAGAGATAATTTATTGTTCCATCGAAATGTCGATGTTGGTTAGGTGTTCATGGTATCAAATATGAGTTATAACGAACCAAAGCGCGCTACCTCGGTCACACTTTTATATTTGTTTGATAAGTTAATTTAAAATGCTTGTATCAAGAACACTTGTTCGATATAATTGAATTAAAAATTGGCATTAAATACGGCAGGAAATTCGTATTTAATATTGAAAATTACTGAGGAGGTTATTCATATGCCGAGTATGAATGGTTATAACATGAATAAATTCAACAAGAAAAATGAATACGAAGTTCTATTAATCAAGGAAGATGAGTCAATTTATAAGGCACGTACAACTAACCGACATGTACCTGAACATCATCGATTTAAGTTGGTTGATTTATTCTGTGGAGCAGGAGGAATGACTCTCGGCTTTACCCAAGCGTTCGGTCATCACTTTAAGCCTGTATGGGCAAATGATTTTAATAAATACTGTGTTGATACATACAACTTTAATTTTGGTGACCACTGTGTTTTAGGTGATATCAACGAAGTTCTTGCTAATCCGAAGATTGAAATTCCTAAGGCTGATTTGGTTGTCGGGGGCCCGCCCTGTCAAGGGTTCAGCCTGCTGAATAAAAAGAGAAAAGGCGATCCACGTAATCAATTATGGCGCCCGTATCTCGATGTGGTTAAGCATTGTGAGGCTAAAGTATTTGTCATTGAAAACGTACCACAATTGCTGGGATCTGATGAACACGACGAAATTATTCAGACAGCGGAAAAGTTAGGTTTTAAAACAATTTCGGCTAAAATGTGCGCCGCGGATTATGGTGTTCCTCAGACTCGTCATCGAGCAGTAATCATCGGAGCAAAAGTTTATCCATCTATAATTTTTCCTCCCAGAAAAACTCACCTTAACCCTTATGCCGGGCTTCAAAGTGAGCTCAATATATCGTTGCAAAACGATATGTTTCTTCAATCACCCCAACGATGGAGGAATGTTAGGGATGCTATAGCCGATCTGCCTAGCCCTGAAGGAACCAGTATCAGGAATGTTCCGCCTCCCTTAGACTTGCATTTTGGTCGTACTCCCACGCCGCTTAGTGTACAAAGATATAAAGCAATCCCTAACGAAGGAATGAACCGTTTTGATTTACAGCGAGTTGCGCCTGAACTTACACCTGATTGCTGGATTAGAAAAGAATCCGGTGGAACGGATTTATTCGGACGGCTCTGGTGGGATAAGCCGGCATTCACCATTCGCACCGAATTCTATAAGCCTGAAAAAGGTCGATATTTACATCCAGAGCAGCACAGGCCGATAACTCACCGGGAGGCCGCACGACTGCAGAGTTTTCCAGACTCATTTGTTTTCACTGGATCAAAAATAGAGATTGCAAAACAAATCGGCAATGCAGTACCTCCATTAATGGCTGCCAGAATCGCCGATATAGTTTATGTCCTTCTTGTCCATGGAGAAAAATGCGCATGGATGTCTTCGACAAGAATAAACGAAGTTGGATAATGTCCAGAGTTCGCGGTAAAGGAACATCACCTGAAACCGCGGTCTGTTCTATGGTGCATCGATTAGGCTACCGGTTTAGAAAAAATATTTCCTCTTTACCTGGAAAACCGGACATCGTCCAGAAAAAGCATAGGAAAATTATCTTTGTGCATGGTTGTTTTTGGCACAGCCACAAAGATTGTATGCGTTCTTCCAGGCCTAACACTAATACGGAATTCTGGAATAAAAAACTTGACGCCAACATGGTCCGTGATGAAAATCATCTACAAATTTTACAGCACCAAGGTTGGCGTGTCCTTACGGTATGGCAATGTGAACTGCTCGAACCGGATACTCTTTTGGATAAACTCAAGAACTTCTTGGAGTCATAAAAGGAGAGGTGCTTTTGAGAAAAAATAATGCAGAATCAATAAGAAAAGAACTTCAAACTTTAATTTCAAATTTTGAGGAAGAACTAAAGAAAGCAGAATTAAGACCGAAAGTGCTTTTACTTGTTCAAGTTTTAGGAAAATTTCGCGAACTTGGTATCTCCCTTTCCGTCTCTGATAACTTAGCCCGAACCAGCGCTCGCCTAAGAATCCTGCATTATTTTCAGAAATATCCCTTAACTGTTATAAATGGCGACGAGCTTTTCATTATTTCCGGAATTCAGGAATATGCTAGACGCATAAGGGAGTTGAGAGTTCAATGCGGTTGGTCGATTGTAAGCGGATTAACGGCTAAAGAGATGTATCAAGAAGACGAATCCGTCATAGAAAATTCCAAAGCTGAAGATATAAAACCGGACGATTACATTTTAATTTCGGAAGTACAGGATGAGAATGCTGCTAACCGTTGGAGTGTAGCCAACGACATCCGTAAAGGTAAAGAATCTGTAAGGAATAAAATACTTAACTACTTAAAACTTAATGTCGGCAAGCCGGTTACCGGAGAAGAACTTCGTTATGTTGCCAATGATAAAACGGAATGGGCCAGACGAGTCAGAGAGCTTAGAACGGAATACGGTTGGCCGGTGATAACAAAGAATACGGGAGGCCCCGATCTCCCTGTCGGGACCTATCTTTTGGAATCTCTCCGCCAAAGTCCCGAACACGATCGTACAATACCCGATCCTGTTAGAGGGCGGGTATTAAGAAGAGACAAATTTAAATGTGCGCAGTGCGCTTGGGATAAAACCTCATGGGATAAATCAGACCCGAGGCATCTGGAACTCCATCATAAGGTAGAGCATGTTAAAGGCGGAGAAAATACCGAAGAAAATTTAATTAGCCTGTGTACCGTTTGCCATGACGAAATCCATAGGAAAAAGTGAAAAGATAGACGATACAAGTTAACGCACTTGTTGGTAGATTAAGGGTATTTGCCTGAATAATGTTTGCCTTTTTCATCGTATAAGAGTAACATATATTCAAGGCGGGAGTCTGTCTATCCGACGACCAGGCCAACGGGAGGAAAGCAACAACAGATCAATCATGCGCGTAATGGAGTCAAGTGAACTTAAAATTATAAGCAGAGAGGTCGGGGATGTGCTATGGAAGCAAAACTAAAAGTAATTCTTCTCAGGCAAACGCCGGATCCCGAGGAAATTGTAGCGTTAGCGGCTAAGCTCTGTTACAGCCCTTCGGATGTTGAGTCTTTAAAAGAAAAGACAGAGGCAAAAGATCAACAGGCATTCGTGGAGAGGCTGGTGAAGATGGGGCATATGAGCCCGATCGAGCATGCCGCATTCACCTTTGGCATCGAGGGGATCTCCAGGGTATGCAGCCATCAGCTGGTGAGGCACAGGGTTGCCTCATACAGCCAGCAGTCTCAGCGGTATGTGAGCGAGGAGACGGGCTATGACTACTTAATTCCACCGGCCGTCAAGGAAGATAAAGAACTTAAAGAATATTACGATCAGTTCATGTCTGAAGCGCAAAG
>JAGXSR010000031.1 GCA_018333405.1 Dethiobacter sp.
GGTGAAGAAGGCTATCAACAAGGTGTGGCGGTGCTGGCCGGGGTGGAGCTGAACAATGCGGACTGCCACTATCTGGCGTTAGGCCTTTCAGAGATGCTCCCATGTCCTGACGGTGAACCCCAGAAGATGATTGAGGCAGTGGCGGCCAACAGTGGTCTGGGGTTTCTTGCGCATCCTTTTGAGCAAGGTTCCCGTTTAATAGAAAACGGCCTCGCCTTTCCCTGGACAAGTTGGCCTGTTTTTGGGTTCACCGGCCTGGAAATATGGAACTACAGCTCCCATTGGCGCAGCCGGGCTAAGTCAGCCCCCAGGTTGCTATACTGGTTTCTGCTAAATCGCAAGGCCGCCATGGACGGGCCGCCGGTATCCGGCCTGAAATTATGGGATTGTTACACCACGGCCGGTCATCAGGTAGTGGCTATAGGGGGCACTGACGCTCATGCTGTCCGGCGAAAGGTTGCCTTTGTTCCTGTAAAAATTTTTTCATATCGCTACTTGTGCCGCACAATCAACACCTATATCTGTTTGCGGGAACCGTTGAGCGATTTATTCCCTGCAGCTAAAGATCAGATCTATTCCGCCCTGAAAAACGGAAACTGTTATGTTTCACTTGATCAGCTTCATTCCGGAAAAGGGTTTTCCTTCACCGCTTGCCGGCAGCGCACCGGTAATATCGAGGCTCTGATGGGAGACAGAATAATGTATTCGCAAGGGTTGTCATTCAGCGTCCATGCTCCGTCACACCGTGCCGTGATCCGCTTGCTCCGGAACGGTTGTATCATAGAGCAAAAGAAAGGCGCTGCACTGTCGTTTCAGCCGTCTTTACCAGGTGTCTACCGGGCCGAGCTCTATTATTGTGCGCTTATAGGAAAACCTCGCCCCTGGCTTTATTCCAACCCGATCTATTTGCGGAGCATGAAGTAGCCGCCTGCGGCCAGAAAAGCGAGGCCGAGGCCTTTCCACCAGCTGACCGGTGCTTTTTCTATACCGAAAAGCCCAAAATGGTCAATCAACATGGCCATGGTTACCTGTCCAATGATGATGGCGGTGGTAGCTTTGGCCACACCGGCTCGGGGCAGAGCAAAAGCAACAACAAAGATAATCAGGACACCCAATGCTCCTCCCAGATAAACATACCAGGGGGCTTCTTTCCAATGGATCAAATTTTCTGAGCTTATGCGGAAAATAAAAAGAGCGCCCACGACAATCAGCGTTCCGATCAGATGAACGACAAAAGTGGTTTCTGCCAGCCCGATAAATTTACTTAAAACAGCATTCAGCGAACCCTGCACAGCCATGGCTATACCGGCGACAGCAGCAATGATCAGTGCAAACAAAACAGAATTCATAGAGTTGGTTTCCTTTACGATATGTTGACCTGCCCCATTATTGTAAGTAAGAGAGGCTATTTTATACTAAGCTGCAACAGCTTATCCATTCCATAGATCAGCTCTTTTTTACCCGGAGCGCTGCGCACCGCCAGCAGCACACCCGGAATATAGCAGTCACGATCAAGAGTGTCATGTCTTATTGTTAAAAGCTGCCCGGCGCTTCCGAAAACGACTGCGTGATGAGCCATCAGCCCGGGCAGGCGGATGCTGTGTACCGGAATGCCGGCGACACGCCCACCCCGGACTCCCGGAAAGATCTCCAGCTCCTCCTTGGCCGGCTGTGTCTGACCTGTTGCACTCCGGATCAACGCCGCCAATTTACGGGCAGTACCCGAAGGAGCATCCAGTTTTTCATCATGGTGCATTTCGATTATCTCCACGTCAGGCAAATAAGCGGCAAAAAGCTGAGCGGCCTTCATCATCAGTACGGCGCCGATTGCGTAGTTCGGAGCAATAATGGCGCCGGTATTGAAGCTGTCCACCCATCCACTAATTGTATTTAATTCTGCTTCACCGATTCCGGTTGTGCCGACCACAGGTACCACTTTGTGCTGCAGCGCGCAGCGAACATTGTCCATCACCGAAGCGGGTGCTGTAAAGTCTATAAGCACATCGGCCTCTCGGTCAGCCAGTATTGCGCGCAGATCGCTTGTAACCGTAATTCCCAGGGGCTTAACGCCGGCCAGCACCCCGGCATCTTCACCGTTGCTAATCAGATCAACCGCACCGATAATGTTCAGGTCCGGTTCCGCGGCAATCCCTTTGATAATGCTCCTTCCCATTTTTCCTGCGGCGCCGCAAATGATCACTTGAATTTTATTCATTTAAAAGACCTCCTCGGTATATTTTAGCACTTTTCCGGAAACTGACAGCATCGGCAACGGCTGAACAGTTACCTCCAAAATCGTTTTGCAGACATTGGCGGCAGAAATCTGTTGCAGTCAAACAGGAAATGTAATACTATTAATCCCAGGGGCGGCCGCTTTTTGGTTAACATTGTAGCATAGCGCCGTAACTCACCACAAGTTCTGGTTTCGGAAGGTAATTACTCTATGGCGGTGAAAGTATTTTTATTGAGGTAGGAGAACAATAATAGTAACAGCAAAATACTGCAAGGAGGATGCCATGTGTTAAATATCGGTATTAACGGTTTTGGTCGGATCGGCCGTCTGGTGATGCGCGGCGCCCTGGGGCAGAAAAGTTTTAAAGTAACTGCGGCAAACGACTTAGTGGACAGCGCGACCTTGGCTCACCTGCTGAAGTATGATACGAATTACGGCGTAATGGATAAAGAGGTTAAAGCCGGCCGGGACCATCTGCTTATTGACGGAGATACTGTAAAAGTATTCTCGGAAAAAGATCCGGCCAAAATACCTTGGAAAGAGTGCGGTGTTGACCTGGTTGTTGAATCTACGGGCCGCTTTCGCAAACGGGACAGCGCCATGCTGCATATGCGGGGAGGCGCTAGCCGGGTTATTATCACCGCTCCCGGCGAAGCGGATGTTGTGATCGTTTTAGGTGTAAATGAAAACCTGTACGATCCGGCCAAACACTATCTGATCTCCAACGCGTCATGTACCACCAACGCTCTGGCGCCGGTGGTAAAAGTGTTGCACGATAATTTTACGGTCAGAAAAGGTTTAATGAATACAACCCATGCCTATACCAATGATCAGGCGCTGGTCGATACGCCTCACCCGGATTTGCGGCGCGCGCGCGCGGCGGCCGTATCGATGATCCCCACTTCTACAGGGGCGGCGAAAACAGTAGGCGAAGTAATTCCGGAGCTTAAGGGCAAAATAGACGGCATGGCTATACGGGTTCCTACCTCTACGGTTTCTCTGGTTGACTTTGTTGCCGAATTGGCACGTGATGCTACGCCGGCCGCAGTCAATGAAGCTTTTAAACAAGCGGCGGAGGGCTCAAGGTATCTGGCCTTTTCCGAAGAGCCGCTGGTATCCGTCGACTATAAAGGAAACCCTTACTCTGCCACTGTAGATGGACTGTCCACAATGACTGTTGGGGGGAACCTGATCCGGGTCCTGGCATGGTATGACAACGAGTGGGCATATGCGCAACGCGTGGTGGATCTTGTCGCGATCATCGCTGCAGCTGAATAAACTCGTTTTGTAAAGGCAACTGCCCGAAGGCAATTGATAAAGCTTCTGTCGAAGAAGGTGCGCATGTTATGATAGATTTGGTAAAACAAAGCGGGCTGCCTTTGCAGTGGAGCTCGTCTTTGCACAGATTGGTATTTAGTGAAATTATGAGCACTCCCAATATTCAGCCGGATGTCCGGCGGCGTTCAGATCTGTCCGCAGTGCTATATGACGATCAGGCGGCAGCGATAGAAGAGTTGTATTATATGTATCGCGGTGTATCGTTGGCAGAAGATGAAAAATCCATTGAAAACAAAGGACTGCGTTACGATATAACGGTGATCAGCCCCGGAACCATAGGGCGGGAATATATAAAAACCGCCGGCCATTATCACCCGGAAAAAAAAGGCACAGGAATAACCTACCCGGAAGTCTACGAAGTGCTTCATGGCCGCGCGCATTATTTAATGCAGCGGCCGCAATCGGGTCATCCCGGTGAACTGGGTACGGTCATCTTCATTGCAGCCAAGCCGGGAGATAAAGTGCTGATTCCCCCGCAATTTGGCCATGTCACCATCAATCCCGGAGACGACTACCTGATTATGAGCAACTGGGTGGCCCGTGAATTTACATCCGTCTATGATTCATACAGAGAGTTGAGCGGAGCGGCTTATTATGAGCTGCGCACCGCAGACGGCCCTGAATTTATAGGTAATAAACGCTACCGGCTTTTGCCTGCGCTTTTGCGTTGCCCTGTTACACCGGTATCTCGGTTGAATTTGATTACCGGTTTGCCGCTGTACCGGGTTTTTAAAGAGAATAGCGACGCGTTCAGGTTTTTAACAGAACCGGAAGATTATGCAGATACTTTTGCCGGCTACTTAGAAGAGCTCACTTCATCCTGAGGAGCTAAGCGAATAGCTATTCGCCCCTACTGTCAGCTGACGGAATGGCCTGTTTAATGCGCTTGAGGATTTTTGGTGCATCAGGTATAATATCTACTGTGACGCCGGCATAGCTCAACTAGGTAGAGCAGCTGAATCGTAATCAGCATGTTGGGGGTTCAAATCCTCTTGCCGGCTCCAAAAACATTACCTGTTCATTTAAGGGCTTCCGGCGTTTTTGCCGGAAGCCCTTAAACTATTGGCCGCTCATTGCAAACCCTTCCTCACAATAATTCACTGTTGTTTGTCGCCTTGCATGGTTTGTTTGGTTTATTAATGGCGCTCATCTTCCTGAGCAAGTTAGTGTATTTGGACGGTTAACCCTGACTGCTATTACCGCTCAATTTAACCATGGTTTGCAAACCTTTCTTCCGGGTTTGTATCTCCTGGCCATACGGCAGGTATATTTCTTTCCAAATAGTTCAAAATAAAGCATAAATCGATTGGGAGGCTTAAGGCAATGCCTGATGTTTTGGTGAGTCTGACAGAAACACGTGAAAATCTGTTGAGGGAGTATGTTATCGCCAGGGGAGCAGAGCGGGCTACAGTATTAGCTAAAATTTTAGAAATTGAAGCGGATATGGAAGAAGAAAAAACCCGCCGCAGATTTGCCCGGCAGTAACGATTTTGAACAATACAGATAATTTCAGAAATACGTTTCTTTTCAG
>JAGXSR010000032.1 GCA_018333405.1 Dethiobacter sp.
CCGGTGGCGCCTGCCGGGTGAAGGAGTCTTTTAGTGCAGGTATCTTAATACATCATCGATAGATTTAAAGTCAAGGATACCCTCGGCAATCAGGTCAAGCTGGTATTGCTCCGCTCTGCTGATCTTTTGCCGGATCTCCGGGGGCAAAAGGCCAAACCTTTTTGCCAACATCTTGACGATCAATTCTGTTTTGCCTTCGATCTTGCCTTCGATCTTGCCTGCTTCATAGGGATGTTTGTAAAGCGCGGACGCCATGTAAATCGTCTCCTTTACGATTTTTTCCAGAATTTCAACGCTAAAAAGTTTTCTGCCGCATTCAACGGTTAGAAAGTAATAGTCCGGATCGTCGGTTGTCTCGGCTACCTCAAGACATTCCCTTATATGGTCAATCGCCGGCTCGTTTCTGTGCTGCATAAATATCCGCAGCGGGTATAGCGCTTTAACCTTATTTTCTAGCATGTCATATTTGTCCATGTTGTATAAGCTGATGACCCGGTAATGGTGTTTTAGCACTTCTTCACCCAGAATACGGGAGGCCGTACCGTTTGAAATATGTTTGATGGCAGGTTCCTTTAATAGCACGAGGGCTTGCATTACAGGCAAGTCTTCATGCCAGTAAAGGCTGGAATAATAGCGCAGCATCCTGCGCTGCATTTCCTTGTTGCTCCGGTAATTTGCTTCGAATTCCAAATGGAGAAGAAAGTGCTCTCCATGGAGTTTAATCTTGGCCAGGTAATCAGGCTTTTTCATGTCTGCCATTGACAGTTCATAGAGATTTAAAACCACATCTTCTGCCTCGAATATATCTGGGAGGACAATACTGGCCAGGCCCCGGCAGTCCTTTGCCTGCAAGTATTTGATGGTCTCGTCATACGCCTGGTAGCGCGGCTGATTCTCAACAGCGGACAATATTATCGCTCTTTTCTGCAAATATTTATCTTGCCCTTATTATAACGTATGTCACATTGATTTGCTACAGTAAAACCGCACAGAACCAGACATGGGGACGTTGCGCCACGACGGCTGTGAGACAAGGGGACGATTCTCCTGTCTGAAACCACGGAGACGGTTATTGTGGTTTGCGGGACCACAAGGGGAAAAACACAAAAACCGTCCAAAACCGTCCCCGTGTGTCCGTGTCTTGTAATTTTGATGCACTGGGCATATAATAAAGCAAGGAATACATGGAATACCATGTGCAATGGAGGTGTGAAGATGGAATTGGCTAAAATTACAGGCAAAGGACAGATTACACTACCGATCAATATCCGCAGGGCCTTAAAATTAAAAGACGGCGATAAGGTAGCGTTTATCGAAGCAGACGGTCAATATGTGCTTGTTAATCCGGTTACTTTTGCTATCCGTGATCTACAAAAAGGCTTTGAAGGCGAAGCGAAGCGTCTTGGCTTGAAGGATATGGACGATGTTGTTGAATTAGTAAAAGATGTACGCAGAAGCAGGGGAAGTAAGTAAATGCGTATTATGCTTGACACAAATGTTCTGATCTCCGTATTCATATTTAAAAGCAAAAACCTTGAACGGCTATTGAGTAAAGTTTGTCTGCAACACACCTTAGTATTAAGTTCATATATCATTGGCGAGTTGTACGAGGTTTTAGAACGAAAATTTCCCGGAAAGACCGAGTTGTTGGACGCTTTCCTCTCAAGAATCCCTTATGAACTGAAACATACGCCTCAAAATATTCCTGATCATAATTTGTTTACCATCCGTGATAATCAGGATGAAAAGGTGCTTTGCTCTGCCATCACTGCCGGGGTGGATATACTAATAACGGGCGATAAAGATTTCATGGATGTAGTTATTGAAAAGCCAGAAATTTTAACTCCCGTCCAATTTTTAGAAATGTATTGAGCGTTAGGTTAAAGGTATCAGGAAGATATGGGGACGATTCGAAAGCGCCGGGATGCCCGGGCTGGAAAGTGAAGTGAGAGTTGTTGCAACTGGCAGGCGCAAGGCGCAAGGGTGAAAAGGGCTTTACCTTGTTTGAGCTGATGATTGTTTTGATCATCATCGGCATTCTTGTGGCGATCGCCATGCTAGTTTACCGGACGGAGCAGGACAACGTCAAAATCCAGACGGACGCGGCCAATGTTCAGATTCTGCGCGGGGCGGCTATGCGGTTGCTCTCGGATCATGAGCTTGAAAGGGAGATTACCTGGAGCGAGACAGCAGGCAAGGATGAACCGGGTATCGGTTGGGGGGCTTATTTGAGCGCCTGGCCGGCTAACCCGCTGCGGGGCGGAGCGGCAACCTACGAGCTTGTGATTACCCCGGCCGGTGAGGTTAAAGTTTCCGGCAACGGGGCGTCGTAGGACACAAAGACACATGGGGACGGTCCTTCAAAATAACCGTCCCCATGTGTCGCCCGCAATCAGCGCCAGGTTATACAAACCGGTTTTTCTCCCTGACTGCTTCGAACAGCTCGCGAATGGCCATTTTCTGGTGATAGCTAAAATCCATATATTCACCGGAGAGCGCATACTCATAGTCGGTGCGGCTCTCTTCATCGCCGGAATAGAGTCGGGAAGGTCAGCCGGAGCAACCAACGCAAAATACAGATTATCGTGTCTTTTCCAGACGCTCCGCCACCCACACTTTGATCATGGATTGCCGGGGCACGCCTAATCTCTTTGCTTCTTTATCCAATAAATGAATTATCCACAAAGGGAAGTCCACATTTACTCGTTTCTGTGCTTGACGAGGTCTCCTTGCTTTTGACATATCGAGATATTTCGAGATATCTTCTTTACCTTCATCAAATTTCTTGTCAAACTCACGAGCCTTCATATATTTCCACCTCCTCATTTCTAGAATATCTTACTGAAATAATTCTTATCTTTTCAGCACGATAAGTAATAATTCCTGACCAGTGCTTTCCTGAAATCTGCCCGATTACCAAAAACCTTTGTTCATCGCTGGCATATACTGGAATCTCCATAAGGTCTGGGTCATCCCATAACTCTTGAGCCTCATAAAAATCAATTCCATGTTTCTGTTTATTGCTTTCACTTTTCTTATGATTGAATTCGAATTCCATGGTATAATTATTATACCTTAAATAGATCATATTTCAAACAAATATTGTTGGGGGAAAAAGGTGAGGGGTGACAAGGGGACGGGGTGTGAGACATCGGTGAGACATCGGTGAGACATCGGGAGACATCGGTGAGACATCGGGAGACATCGGGACGGTTCTCCTGTCTGAAAACACGGAGCCGGTAGTCAGATGCTTGAATTTCGTAGAATTTAAGTCTGTCATTTGTTATCTCCTTCTCCCTCAGGATTAAGGAAACTTCCCAGACTTAATTCTACCAAAAATACTTCCCAGGCTAAATGCTACACCATCGCCCATTGTAGAGCTTACTAGGGGAATATACTGGCAATAAATGTCATTACCCTCGGGAGCAAACCATTTGCTTTTTGCACACAGCAAATGGTAAAATAAGTAGACAATATTATTCCGGGGGCGGTTTTTATGTTAGCTCAAAAAATAAAAAAACCGTTGATACTATTTATTTTAGATGAAATTGAATCTCATCTAAAAAATATATACGGAAGCAAACTAAAAAGAATAATTCTTTATGGTTCATATGCGCGCAACGATCAAAACGCAGAGTCTGATCTGGATATT
>JAGXSR010000033.1 GCA_018333405.1 Dethiobacter sp.
AAGAGATTGAACAGGCAGGCGGCCGGGCAGCATTGGCGCAAGCCGATGTGGCCGACTACCAGGCTTGTGAAAACCTGGTTCAATGCGCGCTTGACCATTTTCAGAGAATTGATATACTAATCAATAACGCCGGCATCACCCGGGACAACCTGCTGGCCAGGATGAAACCGGATGAGTGGCAGGAAGTGCTGGATACTAATTTAACCGGAACCTTCAATTGCACTCGGGCGGTGATTAAGCCGCTGTTAAAGCAAAAAAGCGGCGGCAGGATTATCAACATCACTTCTGTCGCCGGTCTCTACGGCAACAGCGGGCAAGCTAATTACGCCGCAGCCAAGGGCGGGGTGATTTCTTTTACCCGCTCCTTAGCCAAAGAACTGGGTTCACGCCGGATTACGGTAAATGCGGTAGCTCCTGGGGTTATCGAAACCGATATGACCGCCAGGTTGCCTGAGTCGGTGAAAGCACAGATGCTGGCGCGCATTGCCCTTGAGCGTTTCGGGCGGCCGGAAGATGTGGCCGAAGTGATCCTGTTTTTGGCGGCGGCGGGCGCCTATATTACCGGGCAGGTTATTGCGGTAGACGGTGGCATTGCTATGTAAGTTGCGGCATAAATTTTGGTTAGAGCCTGTCAAAGGGCGACCCGAAAGGAGGTGACTGCATTGAGTATTCAGGATCGGGTAAAAAAAATCGTTTCTGAGCAGCTGGAAGTGGAAATCGGCATTTTAACGGCGGAAACAACTTTCGAGGAAATTGACGCGGATTCTTTGGACATTGTGGAGTTGGTAATGGCCTTGGAAGAGGAGTTCGATCTGGAAATTTCCGACCAGGAAATTGAAAATATTAAATCCGTCGGTGATGTAATCAAGTACATCGAATCGAAGGTGTAAACAACTTGAGGTGAAGACGTGCACAGAGTTGTAATAACAGGTTTGGGTGTTGTTTCGCCTATCGGCTCGGATAAAGAGGCGTATTGGAATAACCTGGTTGCCGGAAAAAGCGGGATCACTCAGGTAACCAGTTTCGATGTGAGCCTGTACCCCTGCCGGATTGCCGGCGAGATCCCGGATTTTGATCCAACCCGTTTTATGGAGAAAAAGGAAGCCAAAAAAGTTGACCGCTTCACCCAGTTCGGAGTGGCGGCAGCGCTGATGGCTTGGCGTGATGCCGGACTTAAAGAAGATGGTACGGAGCATTTTGATATCGGCGTGCTGGTAGGATCGGGGATCGGTGGAATTCAGACCATCGAGGAACAGCTGGAAGTGTTGCGGACTAAAGGTCCGCGGCGGGTCAGCCCATACCTGGTTCCTGCGTTGATAGCCAACATGGCGTCGGGTTATATCTCCATTCTGCTTAAGCTCAGAGGCCCTAATTCCACCGTCGTCACCGCCTGTGCCACATCAGCTCATGCCATTGGCGATGCCGCCCATATTATCAGGCGCGGCGATGCGTCCGTAATGATTGCCGGAGGGGCTGAAGCCGCCATAAGCCATCTTGCTTTTTCCGGTTTTTGTGCGGCCAGGGCCATGACCACTCAAAATGACGAGCCAAGCCGCGCTTCCCGCCCCTTTGACTTAAAAAGGGACGGTTTTGTGATGGGTGAAGGCGCCGGAGTGGTGATCCTTGAATCTTTGGAGCATGCACTGTCCAGAGAGGCACGTATATACGGTGAAATCGTTGGATACGGCATGTCCGGAGACGCTTACCATTTCACCGCTCCCGATCCGGATGGGACCGGGGCTTTTTTAAGCATGCAGAGAGCTTTGAACAACGCGAATCTGGAGCCGCAGCAGATAGACTATATCAACGCGCACGGCACATCCACGGAGTATAACGACAAGATTGAGACCATGGCCATCAGGAAAGTTTTTGGAGACCATGCCTATAAGGTTCCGATAAGCTCCACCAAATCCATGACCGGCCATCTGTTGGGCGCGGCGGGAGGCATCGAGCTGATTGCCACGATATTGTCCATGCAGCACCAGGTAGTTCACCCCACGATCAACTATGAAAACCCTGATCCGGACTGTGACCTGGATTATGTACCCAATGCAGCCCGGGAGCATCGGATTGAGACGGCGCTCTCCAACTCATTTGGTTTCGGGGGAACCAATGCCACGCTGATCGTCAAACGCTGGCGGCAGTGATCCGGGAGGAGCAGCAATGAGCCAGCCGGAGCGTCTGCAGCATTTTTTTAAATCTGTCGGATGGCACGTGAACAACGTAGGCCTTTATGAACAGGCGTTTACGCATTCATCTTACGCTCACGAGCGCGAACAGGGCAGCGGACACAACGAAAGACTCGAATTTCTGGGGGATGCGGTTCTTGAACTGATTATCAGTGCTTATCTTTATCACCACTATCCCCAGTTGTCGGAAGGAAAGCTGACCCGCATGAGGGCCGACTTGGTCTGCGAAGCCTCTCTGGCCCAGTTGGCTAACACCATGGATCTGGGCTGCTATCTGCGCCTGGGCAAAGGCGAGGCGGTTGGGGGGGGAGGAGGCCGCCCCTCCTTGCTGGCCGACGTGGTGGAAGCTCTGTTTGGCGCGCTGTTTTTGGACCTGGGTCTGGAGCAGTGCCGCGTTTATGTGCTGGAACTTTACCGGCCTGTGCTGCGTGATCTGCAGGAGGGCGTTTTACGCCAGGATTATAAGACACTGCTGCAGGAATTTGCTCAGGATCGCTATGGTGTAACCCCTGATTACAGAATTGTCCGGGAAAGCGGCCCTGATCACGGTAAAATCTTTGTTTCAGAAGTGCTTCTGAGCGCTCAGCCGGCCGGGCGCGGCGAGGGGCGCAGCAAAAAAGAGGCAGAGCAGGCGGCGGCTAAAGAGGCCTGGAAGAATCTGACTTAAAAGAGATCCTCAAAACTGCGGGAGATTAAATTTGATCCGTGCAGGAAATGGAACTGCCGGCCAAGAAGTTACACCCTGATCTATCTGAGTCGAGTGTTGCCGGCGCGTGCGTGAAGGAGGGGCTGTATGCGGGATGGAAATTTTAAGAGTATCAGCAAATTCTAAACCAAAAGCGGTGGCGGGAGCCATGGCGGCGGTAATCCGCTTGCGGGGGGCAGCTGAAGTGCGGGCAGTGGGGGCCGGGGCTGTTAACCAAGCGGTTAAAGCCATTGCTATATGCCGGGGTTATATGGCGCCTAACGGAATTGATCTGATCATGATTCCGGCGTTTGTGGAAATCGAGATCTGCGCCGGAGCAAAAACAGCGATCCGGTTTCGGGTGGAGCCCCGGTAGTTTGGCAGTCGGCAGACTAGATACAACAGGCAGCAGTAGATGGGCATAAGGCAGGCCGGTGTCATATTCTGTCTCCTGTGCTTTTTTTGATGTTTTTTTACAGGAGAAAATTATGTACTTAAAGCGCATGGAGCTATTTGGGTTTAAATCATTTGCCGACAGAACCGAGATGTTATTTGAGCCGGGAATTGCCGCCATTATCGGCCCCAACGGCTGCGGCAAGAGTAATCTGGTGGACGCGGTCCGCTGGGCCTTGGGTGAGCAAAGCGTAAAAGCGCTGCGCGGTACGCGCATGGACGAGATTATTTTCTCAGGCAGCGAAACGCGCAAGCCGCTCAACTTGGCCGAAGTGGCGATCACCTTTGCCGGGGTAAGCAAGTATTTAAATCTGGATTACGATGAAATTACCGTTACCCGCAGTCTTTACCGTTCCGGAGAAAGTGAGTATTCCCTGAACAAATCACCTTGCCGTCTGAAAGATATAACAGAGCTGTTTCTGGATACCGGCGTGGGAAAGGATATTTATTCGATCATCGGTCAGGGTCGAGTGGAAGAGATTATCAGCAGCAAACCGGAAGATCGCCGGGAGATCTTCGAAGAAGCGGCGGCCATCTTAAAATATAAGCTGCGCAAAAAGGAGGCCGGCCGCCGGCTGGAAGAAACAAGAGAGAACTTGATCCGCGTTCAGGATCTGGTTTTTGAGCTGGAGATCCAGGTGAAACCGCTTCAGGCTCAGGCGGAGGTAACCAGACAGTACCGTCAGCTGAAAGAAGAGGCAAGCAGTGCTGAAAAGATGCTTTCGAGTTACAGGATTTTATCTGCCCGCAGCCAACTAGCCGGGATAGAGCGGCAGCTGGCTGCGGTTACAGACTCACTGGCCGGGGAGACAATTTCCCAGGGTATTCGTGAAGAGCGGTTACATGAAATGAAGAATCGGGAACAGGATCAGACATGCAGGCGCGCGGATCTGGAGCAAAAATTAAACCGCCTGACCCGGGAGATAGAGCAGCAAGAAGGCAAGATGCGCCTTCTTATTGAGCGGGAAAACCGCTTCAGCGAACTGAAAAATCAGGCTTGTATCAGGCACTCACAGCTGGACGCTTCTTTGGTCGGCCTGGAAGAACAGAAAGAGAAGCTGGAAGGCAATCGAAGCGAAAAGAAGGAAAGATTCATCCAGGAACAGCT
>JAGXSR010000034.1 GCA_018333405.1 Dethiobacter sp.
ATTTCTTTTCCCACCCCCGTTTCACCTAGGATGAGAATCGACGATTCCACATCCGCACAACGCAGGATCAGCTCCCACACTTTTTTCATAGCGTCCCCGACGCCAATCATCCTGGCCTCCATCTCGTCCCGACGCAGCTTTTGCCTGATCTGCTGCAGCTCGCTCTCCCGCTCCCGCAGCCTGGCCTGCATCATTTTTTGTTCCCGGATATCGGCAAGCAGCACATAGGTGGAAACGGGCCGGCCTTCATCGTCCAGCTCCAGGGAGATGCTGACCAGGTACGGGTTTTTCTCACCCTGCTTGTTTGGCCCGTCAAATTCAAACTGGTAGTATTTCCTTTTTTGCCGCAGCAGGGCCAGATCGATCCGTTTCAGCCGTTGAAAATCTTCCTCACTCATGAATTCACTGGTGTGATGCCCGACTACCTCCCGGCGACTGTAACCGAACCACCTCAGGCTTACTTCGTTCACCTCCAGAATGCCGAAATCCATATCCATGTGTATGAACCCCACATTAAGGGCGTCCAGAAACTTCAGGGTTCTCTCGTCAAGGATATTGCTGTTGTTTTTGTGTTCCATTCTCTCTCACCCCTCCCGCTGTTAATTTTACTTGACGACAAAGTGAGTGTACATTACTTCCCTGTAAGGTTGTGCGACCTTCTTAATTCTGACTCCAGACTGCTGAATACCTGAGCAGCAAATATTTCTGTAAAGTTTTTCAACAAACGACGATTATATCCTTTATTTGTCTTAAACATGTTGCAACATTGTCGCAACAAACCCTGGTGTCATCTCTTACGATATAGCGCTGTGAAAGGTAAAAAAGGTTGCTGTCCTTGCCTGCCGGGCATCTCCGGGTACCTGGCACGTTTATTGAATAAAGATTATTAAGAAAATTACTTGCTGTTTAAACCTATCAGAGCAGGTTATTTTTCAGGTGGGAGGGGAAGAAGATGGAAGATGCTGCCGCTATCAGCCAGCAGTTACGTGGATTGCTGGAATTCCTGGCCGGCATGTTTAACGCCGACGAGGCGCTGCAGGAAGAATTGAAAGGAACGCAGGGGTGGATTAACGTCACCGTGGGTTTGAGAACCGCTGATAATACGGTGCGCAAGGCGATCGCCTTCCGAGACGGGCAGGTAAGCGTTCTGGACGAGATTCCCGCTGACGCCCACTGCACCGTCGTTTACAACAAGCCCGCCGACATTATAGAGATGCTTAACGCCAGCCCCGATGAATCGTACAAGATGATCCTCAAGGGCAGGGTGAGAGCGGAAGGAAACATCATGTACATGGGCCTCTGGAACTACCTGATGAACCTGGTGGCCGGCGTCGAGCAGCAGGAAGCGGTGGATAGACAGATCGAGGAGCACCGGCAGACCAAGCAGGTCTTGTCCGCCGGGACCTGCGCCGGAGGAAGGCAGGAGAGGCTGGCCAGGAGAAAATCGCGACTTACCGGGGAAAAGAGCGACCCGGGAGTGAAGTATCTCCATGACCCCTATTTTGCACGCTACAGCCTGGAGGATTTCCCCCGGCTGGCCGCCCTCCGGGAAGAGCTGTTCAGCGTCAATTGCGAGTTTACCGGCGAGTTCGGTAAGCTGATTACTGATTTTCACGTGGAGAACGGCTACGAAGTGGATCGTAACGGCGAGCCGTGGGACCCCTTGCTGCGCAAAGGAGAGACCATGCGCTATCTCCTGGGGAACAGGAAACCCCTGATCCGGAAACGGGACCTCCTGGGGGGGACGTGGACCACCAACCCGGTGTTTGGCGGCGTGGGCCGCCCTTACTCCGAAGCCTGCCACATGTGGGGCGAGTTAAACACCTGCTCGAAACGGGAATACGAACCGTACCGGATTACCCCCGAAAGCATCAAGCTGTTTCACAAGTATGTTTTCCCCTATTGGGCCACCCGGAATATCCACGAGCTGTGGAAAAGCGAGTACAACAACCCCCTGCCTGCCCAGATTCACGAGCTCTTTTTCGCCGTCTTTTACTGGGCCACCGTCTCCCAGTCTGAAAACAACCCCGGCTTCGATAAGATGCTTAAACTGGGCACATCCGGGCTGGTTAAGAAGATCGAAAAGGAGCTGGAGAGGGACAAAGGGGCGGATACGGAGAAGCGGCATACCCTTACGGGGATGAAACTCTGCCTGCAGGGGGTGGACGCCTACGCCGCCAACCTGTCCCGCCAGGCTCTGGCCGAGACGGAAGAGGAGGCGGACCCGGCCCGAAAGGAAGAGCTGCTCAGCATTCACCGCAATCTGCTTAAAGTGCCTGCAAACCCGGCCAAAACCCTGGAAGAGGCGGTGCAGTCCATGACTGTCACCCTGGTCTGTCTGGGCTGGGAAACCATGGATGCCTCTATCTCCCTGGGCCGCTTAGATCAGGTTTTGCAGCCCTATTTCGAGGCGGACATGGCAAAGCTTTCCACCCAGGCGGCGAGGGATAAATACACCGGACGTGTCATCGAGCTGATCGGCTGCCTCTACCTCTTCAACGCCAGCCGGCTAATCATCGCCGCGAACCTGGGCCAGTGGCAGAATTCCGGCTCCGCCCCCAACACGTGCGTCACCGTCGGCGGCATTACGCCAGACGGCAAGGATGCCGTCAACGACATGACCTATATTATTCTTAAGGTGACGGAGTTGCTGGCCCTGAATCACCCCAACGTGCACGCCCGCTACAAGCCCGGCCTGAACAGCATAAACTACCTGAAGCGGGTGGCTGACGTGAACTACATCACCTGCGCCACCCCGGCCCTGCACAATGACGACGCGGTGATCAACGCCCTCTCCCACCACCAGGGTTGGGCCCTGGAAGACATCCGGGACTACGCCTCCACCGGGTGCGTCGAGCCCTCGATCCCCGGCAAGCACGCCGGAACCACCTCGGCCCTGGAGATCAACCTGGTAGCGCCCTTTGAAATGGCCATGAACAACGGTCTGCACCCCATTTCCAACTGGCGTCTGGGTCCGCAAACCGGAGCGATCGAAGATGGCCACTTTACCACATTCGAAAATTTCTATACGGCCTTTGCCCGGCAGTGCGAATTCATCTTTGAACAGGCGGTCACCGGTAACAACCAGCTGGGGGAGCTTTTTCACCGGCACCACCCGCACCTGCTCCTGTCGGCCCTTACCGATGGCTGCATCGAGTCGGGTAAAGAGTTCTTGCGGGGGGGCGCGAAATACAACTCCTCCGGGGTCTCCATTATCGGCCTGGCCGACGTGGTCGACTCGCTGCTGGTGATTAAGAAACTGGTTTTCGAGGAGCAGGCGGTCACCTTCAAGGAGTTGAAAGAAGCGGTGGACGGGAACTTTGCCCAAAACCCCGCCCTGCACGCCCTGGTCAACACCCGGGTTTCCCGTTTCGGCTCCGGTGACCCGGTAGCCTTAAACATGGCCCGGAGAGTGATGGGCACGGTGGGCGACTTCTTCGCCGGCTCCAGGGACTACAAGGGAGGTATGTACACCACCGGCTGGTGGACCATGGCCCATCACGTGGCCTACGGGCGGGTCACCAACGCCCTTCCCTCCGGGAGGCTGGCCGGCGAACCGTTCACCCCGGGGTTGACGCCACACCCGGCCGCCTCGCCCAGCTTACTCGATAACCTGCGCGATGTAGCCCAACTGGACCACAAGGCCATGGATAACAACATCGCCTTCAACGTAAAAATTGTGCCCGGGGCCGACGACAGCCACGCCGCGGTGGTGGACCGGATGGCCGGGTACATGAAGACCTACTGCGAGTTGGGGGGGATGCAACTCCAGTTCAACGTGGTCAACTCAGACACCCTGAAAGACGCTATGGCCAACCCGGAGCATTACCGGGATCTGATGGTGCGCATCTCCGGCTACGTGGCCTATTTCACCGGGCTGCACCACGAGCTGCAGCTGGAGCTGGTCCGTCGCGCCGAATATAAATTGTAAAAAAGAAGTAAAAGGAAAGAAAATGAGCAAAAAACCGTTGATCTTGGATATCAAGGGCAATTCCCTGGACGACGGACCGGGCATCCGGTCCGTCGTCTTCTTCAAGGGCTGCCCCCTCTCCTGCCGGTGGTGCCACAACCCGGAGAGCAAAAGCCCCCGGCTGGAAATCCTCTTCGACGCCGCCAAATGCGTGGCCTGCGGCGCCTGTGCTTGGGTATGTCCCCGGGGCGCCCTCTCCGCCGAAAATCCCTTCTTCGTGGACCGCGACCGGTGCGAGCTCTGCATGGCCTGTGCCGGCGTATGCCCATCGGGAGCCCTCTCCCCCGCCGGCAGGCGGATGGAACAGGCGGAGATCATGGAAAAAGTACTCCGGGACAAACCCTTTTACGATAACTCAGGGGGCGGGGTAACCTTCTCCGGGGGCGAGCCCACCCTGTTTATGCCTTTTTTGGCGGGACTGCTAAAAAACCTGAAAGAGAAAGGCGTGCACACCTTGATCGAAACCTGCGGCCTCTTTAACCTGGATCGGTTCAAGGCCCTGGTCCTCCCTTTTATTAGCACCATATATTTTGATCTGAAACTGGTGGACCCCGGTGCGCACCAGGAATACTGCGGGGCCGGCAACAACCGGATCTTGGAGAACCTGGCCCGACTCCACACCCTCTCCCGGGGCGGCCGGTTTGAAATCATCCCCCGCCTCCCCCTGGTGCCTGGTATAACCGCTTTGGGCGAAAACCTGGCCGCGGCGGCAGAGTATTTAAGCGCCCACCGGATCACCCGCCTGAACCTGCTGCCCTACAACCCCCTCTGGATCGAAAAACTGACCAAACTGGGCCTTAAAAACCCATACCCGGCGGAGCACCCCCTGATGAACTGGCTCCCCCAGGAAGAGATGGAAAAATGTAAGGCTTTATTTAGCCGGTACGGCATCCATTGATAGCGCATGTTTTTGCTAACCCATAATGCCCGGAAGCTGATGGTCTTGCCTGTCCGAGGATAGCTGTATATAATGACCATATAAAATTTATGGAAAGGAAAGACGCCTCTGTTTTATGTGCTACCGTAGCCAGCAGTAGCACCAGGGGCGTCCCATTCACGTATGGTCATTTTATCAAAATACGAGTTAATTGTGAATCCCCTAAACATAGTTTTTTGTTAGGAGTGGAGAGCAGAATTTTTCTCCTTGCTGTGGTAGCGAGCTGAACGTGATTGGCAGCAGGAAGCGGGCTTTTATCAGTGGTGCCGGGGAGCGCATTGTTTTGGTCATACGCCGGCTAAAGTGCAAGGCTTGCGGGCGGGTGCACCATGAGCTGCCCGATATCCTGGTTCCATACAAGCGCTACAGTAGCGAGAGCATCGAGGCGGTCATCGGCTGCAAGGTGGAAGTCGTCTACGATCCGGCGGATACCAGCCGGCTGACCATTGAATATGAAGGTCACCCGGCCTGGACAGCCAAACGTTTAACTATTCGGAGAAAAGACCGGGCCGCGGCCAAACCTGCCGCCGCATCTTTTGCTCCAACCGGCTGAAACATCCAGGCTTCTGACCGCTGCTGCAAAGCAGCACAAACAGCGTCAGGCTCGTCAAACCCCGGCTGTGAGCTACCGGACGGTAAAAAAGGGCGGTGAGGATAAGTGATGGAGCCTTTCTACGAGCTATCCCACACGCCGTTTTCCAGGGATATACCTACCACCTGTCTTTACCCTTCGGTGATGATGGAAGAGGTCTTAGGCCGGCTTAAACACGCC
>JAGXSR010000035.1 GCA_018333405.1 Dethiobacter sp.
AACATCGCCTGCAATTCATCAGCTTCAGGCGTTGTAGCCGGGGAAGGCATACAGTGATCACCGATACGGCAGCCCACAGTACCCAACAGCCCTGTCACTTCTCCACTTCCTCTGAATAGCGCATCGATCATATGTGCGGTTGTTGTTTTGCCATTGGTTCCGGTCACCCCAATCAATTTAAATGATCGTGACGGGCTGCCGTAAAAACGATCCGCCAACAAGGCCAAAGCTAACCGCACATCCGGCACCCGCACCAGGGGAACTCCTTTGATCGGGCAGTTCCGGTCAACAACCACGGCCCTGGCGCCGTGTGCAATAGCCTCCCTGGCATAGAGCCACCCTTGCGTCCGGCGTCCGGATATGGAAAAGAACAGTGTCCCCGGCTTGACCTTGCGGCTGTCATGAACCAAACCACTTACTTCTCCCTGTAGATCGCCCTCCACACTTTTGACAACTAGCGCTTCCAACAACTTTTCCAATAATATGGCCTGCATTAAACTCTCTCCCGGATATCAAATTGTCGAGAACTTTGATCTCAACAATGCATACTATTCCCGGGAAACCATCCCTGTTCCCCCAGTGGTCCGTTAATGAGACGCAAAAGCGCTCTTAAGGCTCCAGAGGAGAGTCAAAGTAGACCTTGATCTCCGCACCGCTTTCCACCTCAGCACCCGATTCGGGCAATTGGCGAACAGCGACACCGGATCCTTCCGCTTTAAAGTTCAGCCCTAACCAGCTTAAGATTTCACCGGTTTCTCTGATCGTAAATCCGCGCAAGTCGGGTAAACTGATGGCGCCGTTCACCCTGCCCTGTTCATCGCTCAGGTAGACCACCACCTGGGTCTGCTGGGCAACCTTGGCCCCGGCTTTCGGAGTTTGCTTGACAATATATTGCCCCTCTCCGACAATTCTTAGCAAGAGCCCCCCAACCTCAACCTGTTCTGCCGCCTCATTTACAGTTAACCCCTGCAGATCGGGCACTTCTACCTGTTCTACCGGTTGCAGCGGAGCGCTTGCTGAAGGAATCTGCAAGTAATTTACTACGTCCATCAAAACCCGCCTGGCTATGGGGGCGCCGATCTGGGAGCCCCACTGCGCTCCCCGGGTGGCGGAATCCACAGCGATATAAAGAACAAACTGCGGATCATCCACCGGCACGACACCGATAAAGGAGACGATAAACTGACCCGGCAAATAAGCGCCTCCCGGACCGACTTTTTGAGCAGTACCTGTTTTGCCGCCGATGCGGAAGCCTTCGATGGCCGCATTTCTCCCGCTGCCTTGCGCGATCACACTTTCCATGATCTCAGCCACTTGTCGTGAGGTTTCACGGGAGATCACCTGACGCACCACTTCCGGCTCTCTTTTGTAAACTATATTTTCTTCAGAATCACGCATCTCACGGACCATGTACGGCCTCATCAAGAAGCCCCCGTTGACCATGGCTGATACAGCCATTATCTGCTGCAGCGGGGTTACGGAAACACCCTGGCCAAAAGAGGTCGTCGCCAGCTCCAGCGCCCCGACCTGGCTCAAATTAAATACCAAGCCGCCGGCTTCGCCCGGATAATCTATTCCCGTTGCCTGCCCGAACCCGAAAGCGTTGATATAAGCAAACAGTTTATCCTTCCCCAGACGCTGTCCCAAGGTAATAAAAGCGGGATTACACGAGCTCTGTATCGCCTGCAGGAAATTGATGGCGCCGTGCCCGCGGCCGGCCGTCCAACAGCCGATTTTATATCCCGCTACATTGGCATATCCGCTGCAGAAAAAAATTTCATTCCGGTTGAACTGTCTTTCTTCTATGGCTGCCGCCATGGTGACCAGCTTAAAAGTTGATCCCGGTTCAAAAGAATCGGTTACCGGCGCCAAGGCCCAATAATTCGGATCAAATTCGCTGTAATTCAGCGGATCGAAGTCAGGTTTGGCCGCGGCGGCAAGAATGGCCCCGGTCCTGGGATCTGCCGCGATGATCATGGCCTGCTTCGGCTGGTATTCCAGCATGGCCCGGGCCAGCTCCCGTTCCACAATAAATTGGATACTTTCATCTATGGTCAGGCTCAGATCCAGACCTTCTTTTGGCGGCACGTACCGTTTAATATCATGAGGTATCTGACGGCCCTTACGATCCGACGGAAAAAACATCCGCCCTTCCCGGCCCTTCAAATACTCTTCGTAGTAGATTTCCAGCCCGCCCCACCCCTGGTCCATTCCGACAAAACCAAGCAACTGTGAGGCCAAGGTATAACCCGGATAATAGCGTTGCCCCTCGGTCGTAAAAACTATTCCCGGAAGTTTCAAATCCCGCACCGCCTGAGCTACTTCCGACCCCACCCTGCGCTTCAGATAGATTGCACTAAGATCCATGGTCAAAAGCTCTAAGAGCTTCTCCTCCTCCATCTCCAGTATGGGAGATAAGAGTTGGGCCGTCCGCACACTATCCTCAATCCGGAGAGGGATAGCAACCACGGTTTCCACGGTAGTGCTTCCCGCCAACAGTCTGCCGTGGCGGTCATAAATGGAGCCTCGGGGAGAACGGGTGGGGATGCTGCGGTTCCACTGCTCCCAGGCCTGCTCGTATAACTGATCGGCCTGAACAATTTGAATCCAGGCCAGCCGACCGGTTAAGGCTAAGAAGGCCAGCGCGAACAGAAATAACGTGATTAAGATCTTTTTGCGCACAGCCACTTGCGTTACAGGCAACTCCGCCAAACAGCTCACTCCCCCGAGTGTGTGCTATCTCCCCTGCTAGCGGTAAGAATCCTGATCTGACCGGGCACAGGTTCGCGCATGCCCAATTCATTCCGGGCCAGATGATCGATACGGCCCAAGGAGCTTAGACGGGCTATTTCCAGCTCCTGACTTCTATATTCATCAGCCAACAAGTTTAGTTGAGTTTCGGTTGATTTTATCTGGTAGTGCAGACTAACGATGGACGAATACAGACTAACCGCCAGCACTGCAAGCATAAAACAGATCGCAACCATCCCCAGCAACACCAATTTTTTCCCGGTCAGGAGGGTCCGGGCTTTGCAGTAACGCTGCGCATTATGCTGATACGGAAACGGCTCAAACTGAGGATAATTTATTTTTTTGACTTGTAACACTTTTATTCACCTGCCCATTTCTTTAGAACATGAGGAGACAGAATACAAAAAAATAAAGAAACACACTGCGTCGGGACACAAGAATACAGGATTCAGAATTCAGGATTGGAAACGCCAAACACAGATAAAACTTAATTTTATAAAAAAGCCTGCCAAAAAAACAAGCTTATTCAGGAATCATATAAAAGCTCTGCGCTAAAACAAAAGATACAAATTAAAGGATTGCCGCCTACATCTTTTCGGCGGCCCTCAGCCTCGCGCTTCTCGAGCGCGGATTGCGCGTAAGTTCTTCCTCCGTTGGCACAACCGCCCGGCGGGTCAGCAAGCCGAGCTCTCCCTCCCCGCCGCAGATACAGGGAGCGGTGATAGGACAAGAGCAGCCATGGGACAAACCTTTCAGAAATCGCTTAACGATGCGATCTTCCAGGGAGTGATAGGCAATTACGCAAATCCGCCCGCCCTGATTAAGAGAGCCGACAGCCTGGGGAAGAATCATTTCAATATTATC
>JAGXSR010000036.1 GCA_018333405.1 Dethiobacter sp.
CGGGATATGGACTATCGACAGGCCGGTGTGGATATTGAGGCGGGCGAAGCGGCGGTGGAGCGGATAAAAGATTTGGCCCGTTCTACCGCGCGTCCGGAGGTTTTGGGCGGTTTGGGCGGGTTTGCCGGGCTTTTTGCCCTGAACGCGTCTGATTATCGTGAACCGGTCTTAGTCGCCGGATGCGACGGGGTAGGCACCAAATTAAAACTGGCTTTTGCTACAGGCCGCCATCATACCGTGGGTATTGACTGTGTGGCTATGTGTGTCAATGATATCCTGGCGCAGGGAGCAGAACCTCTTTTCTTTTTGGATTATCTGGCTGTGGGCAGACTGGATCCGGAGCAAGCCGGGCAAGTAGTGGCCGGCATGGCGGACGGATGCCGTCAGGCCGGTTGTGCGCTGTTAGGGGGAGAGATGGCGGAAATGCCCGGCTTCTACCTGCCGGGTGAATACGATATCGCCGGTTTTGCCGTGGGTGTGGCCGAGCGCAATAGGCTCATCGACGGCTCGAAAATTGCAGCCGGTGATCTTCTGATCGGATTGGCTTCCAGCGGCCTGCACAGCAACGGCTATTCCCTGGTCAGAAAAGTGCTCCTGGAGCAGGCGGGGATGAGTCTGGATCGAACACCACCTGGGTTATCTGTCACTTTGGCTGATGAATTGCTGAAACCGACCCGCATTTATGTCCGGGCAATCCTGCCTCTGTTGAAACGGTATACAATCAGGGGCGCCGCCCATATAACCGGGGGTGGTTTGCCGGGCAATCTGCCCCGGATCTTACCGGAAGGAATGCAAGCGGTGATTTGGGAAGGATCCTGGCCCGTTCCGCCTGTCTTCAACCTGATCCGGGATCTTGGTCCGGTGCGCTTAGAAGAGATGTTCCGCACCTTTAACATGGGCGTCGGCTTCGTTCTGGTGGCGCCACCGGCACAAGCGGAAGAGATTATCGCCGAACTGGCCAAAGCTCATCTCCCGGCCTGGCCAATCGGGGAGGTCGAGGCAGGGGAACAGCGATTCAGATCAGTGCCGGCCGATTCGGCCCGGGATCGGGATTAAAGCCGGAGTCCGACCCGACATCTACTTTCTGACGGGGGTTGTCTGAGATCGAAAAAGAGAATACGTTTGGAGCAGAACATTTACCGATCAGTGTTCCGGCGGCGGGATATGACGCCCTGGAGGGGACGCTGATCCGGACGGATAAATTTTCACCCTGGGATCGGCCGGCGCCGGCGGAAGGGCCTTTTCGCTGCGCAGCAGATGGCGGATATGCTCTTGCGGTGGCCCGGCGGCTGACCGGTTACCGCAACAACGGCCAGGGCTTTCGTATGGCGGGGAGCGCTGCAAACCGGCAGGCGGCCCTGTATCTGCATGATGAAATGACTAAAATCGGCATACCTGCGGTTACCCTGGAGGAATTTCCAGTTTACGGATGGAGCTTCCGGGAGGCTTCCCTGTCTGTAGAGGACACTTTGTTTTCAGCGATCCCCTATGTTTCCACCCCGTCTACCGATCCCGAAGGGATTGACGCTCCTTTGGTCTATGTGGGCAACGGAACCAGCGCCTGTTACCAGGGGCTTTCTGTGCGGGATAAAATAGTCCTGATCGGCCTGGATTACCGAAAACTGCCCTGGCCTTCCCTGGCGGCGCTGCAGGCTGAACAATTCGGAGCGGCCGCTGCGGTTATATTTAACTTAAATACTTACGGTCAGGGTAACAGCGGCACAGCCCTGACCCAGCAGGATTGGAGCAATCACGCCCCGTCTATTCCGGTGATCAACGTTTCGCCAAACTGCGGGTTAACCTTGGCTAAAGCGGCCGCTTCCGGCCGGCTGCCGGCGAAATTGCGATCGTTGACCGAACATGACCCTGCCGCCCGGGCTTGCAACGTAATCGGGTCGATACCGGGCCATTTTTTTCCGGACGAATATATTATTATGAGCGCTCACTACGACAGTTATTTCCAGGGTTTTCAGGATGATGCCTTGGGTGTGGGTGTGGCCATGGCTGTGCTGAAGGGGATCCAGGATAGCGGCTATCGCCCCCAGCGCACACTTGTCCTGGTCCTGGTAGATGCAGAAGAATTTGGGGTGAAGGGGGCTTGGGACGACTGGCTGACCGGATCCTGGAATCTCTTAAAAGAGCGGCAAGGGTGGTCCGGCCGCACTGTGGCGGCCATCAACCTGGAGCTGATGGCTTACCGCCATAGCCGCACAATCGGGACCCGGGCCAATGACGAACTGGTCACCTTTCTGGGTTCTTATTGCGCCGGATACAGCATTGATCCTGAGGCGTTTGCTGATCCGGAAATTGATATCTACCGGGGAGTGACTTCCTGGACGGATGAATGGTCGTACAGCTATCACGGAATACCGACCATCGGCACGAAATCAGATCCGGAGATGATCGAACGCTATTATCATACCCAGTTCGACACGGAAGCTTTGGTCTGTCCCCGGAAAGTTGATGAAATGCCACGCTTTTACGGTGGTCTGCTTATACGTCTGGACAGCTCTCTTTACCACCCCTACGACTTATCCGTCCGGGCCGGAGAATACACATCTGCTCTCCGGTTACAAGATCTGTCGGCATGCGGCATCTCAGCGGATGAAGCGGCGGATGAAGCGGCCTCCTTGGCCCGGGAAGCGCGTGCCCGGCTTAGCCGGATCCTGGCCGGGGAAGAGGAATACCGAAGACTTCTGGAAGGCGCCGGGAAGAGCAGCGCCTTGTCTTCGCTGCGTCGAAAAGCTAAGGCGATCAACGAAGAGCACAGGTCGATCATCAAAGAGGTCATGGCTGAAACACAATATTTAGGATCTGCCTACCCGGAAGCGGTGGTACCCCGGGCTGTTCATTACCAACATGATTATCTGGCGCTGTGCCGCTTGGAAAATCTGCTCTCTGCCGGCCGGATCCGGGAAGCCGGGGAACTGATTGTGCACCCGGAAGAAGGGATTCAGGGGCTTTACTATGCCCGGGAGATGACAAGAGAACTTTTCCGCGATCATTTTATTCTAGGCTTCTTCCGGGAGGAAAGCTGCGCTCCGGCAAGCTGGACCAGCGGACGGGTGCTTGAATACCATGATCTCTGGGCAGCGGCCATGGAGCTTTTATCGGAAAAACCGGCAGCCGGTTCATGGCAGCCGCTTTTGGATAGTCTGGCTGCGGCCAGAGCACGGGCAAAAAATAATCTCCGACAGGCATTGGCTGATGATGCGGCCCTTTGGCGCCGGGTCAGGCAGCTTGTAAACGCCGCCGCCCCGGTTTGGCCAGCCGAATAATAATCTAAAATGCCGGCGCGAGATTTTTAAAAACATTGGCCTTGTGATAGAATAAGGTAATTATTTAAAGCTAAACAAGTTCTGAAAGGGTGAAAGTTTTGGAACAACAATCCGGTCGAGAGCCCCAGGCTGAATCAAAAGAATTTGTCAAAGAAATTACACCGCAGGCGGTGGACTACTCACAGTGGTACATAGATGTGATCACTAAAACCGAAATGATGGATTACGCCCCGGTCAAAGGCTTCATGGCCATCCGCCCCTTCGGTTTTGCCATCTGGGAGAAGATACAGGAGCTGTTGGGCGGCCGGATTAAAGAAACAGGTCATGAAAATGCCTACTTTCCCCTGTTAATCCCGCAGGAGCTTTTGCAAAAAGAAGCGGAGCATGTGCAGGGATTTGCGCCTGAGGTGGCCTGGGTCACTAAAGGCGGCAGCGAGGTTCTGGCTGAGCCGCTGGTGGTGCGGCCCACCTCCGAGGCGATTATCTGCGATTTTTACTCCCGGTGGATCCAATCCTGGCGCGACCTGCCCGTGCTGATTAACCAGTGGTGCAATGTGGTGCGCTGGGAAAAATCGACCCGCCCATTTTTGCGCACATCGGAATTTTTATGGCAGGAAGGGCATACCTGCCACCGTACCGAGGAAGAAGCGGAAGAAGAAACGCTGAAGATGCTCGGAGTGTACCAGGATTTTTTAGAAAAGGATATGGCTATCCCGGTTGTCGCGGGGCGAAAAAGCAACCGGGAAAAATTCGCCGGCGCGCTGCGCACCTATGCCGTGGAAGCACTGATGAGCGACGGCCGCGCTCTCCAGGCCGGCACCTCTCATAATCTGGGCCAGCATTTCGCGAAAGTGTTTAATATCACTTTCATGGACCAGGACGATCAGCTAAAATATGTCTGGCAGACCTCCTGGGGAGCCTCCACCCGCATGATCGGCGCGCTGATCATGGTGCACGGAGACGATCGCGGCCTGAGATTGCCGCCGCGTATGGCTTCGATTCAGGCGGTCATTGTGCCGATTCTTTCTAAAAAAGCGCGGGAAAAAGTGTTGGAAGCCTCCAGGGCGCTGGCGGAGCTGTTGAAAGGTTGCCTGCGCCTGAAGCTGGATGACCGGGAAGAATACTCGCCCGGCTGGAAATATAACGAATGGGAGATGAAAGGGATCCCGGTACGCATTGAACTTGGCCCCCGCGACCTGGAGAAAAATCAGGCGATCCTGGTGCGCCGCGATACCGGGGTTAAGGAAGCTGTATCTTTAGACGATCTGCCCCACCGCTTGCCCTTAATGCTGGAAGAGATCCAGCAGAATATGTATCGGCAGGCTTTAAATTTTCGCGAAGCAAACACCCGTACGGGGTCCGACTATAGCCACTTTACAGAGATTATGGACAACGAGAAGGGGTTCTATGTAGCTTCCTGGTGCGGCAAAGACGAGTGCGAACTTAAAGCTAAAAACGACACCAAAGCCACTATTCGCTGTATCCCTTTTCAGACTGAGCTGAAATATAAAACCTGCTTGATCTGCGGGGAAAAAGCCGCTGAAACCGTATATTTCGCCCGGGCGTATTAAGAAGAGGAACAGGCCTTATTGGGTATAATCCCGAACGATGTGCGGCCCCGTAGGGGCGACCCGGTGGGTCGCCCTTGCCATTGGTTCGGTCATCTGTTCCATGCGTTTTCCGGTTCGGGGGTTACCGCCTGTGGATTATCGCGGTCCATTGCCCACCGGGCCGGGTTGTCGCGGATATATTGCCGGATCCGGTTCATACGCGGTCGAATCCCGTGGCATGGGCGACCCCGCGGGATGGGCGACCCACCGGGTCGCCCCT
>JAGXSR010000037.1 GCA_018333405.1 Dethiobacter sp.
AACGGATCGATCAGGGTGATCTTGGGGTTCCAGCGGGAGATCAGGATCAGTGCCGCGGCTAGCGTCTCCTTTAAAGGGGCCTCACTTTGCATAAAGCGATAGCCCCGCTTGTGCAGTCCGGGGCCACTGGTATCGATGCTTAAGGTGGCGGTATCTTTTAGCAACGATACTTCGATCCGGTAAACCGGACCTTGTTCCGGGAACCATTCCGTCTTATACTTTTTTTTCAAGCTCTCCACTACGGCTTTTTTTACAATGGCCTGGCAATCGGAGATACTATACAAGGTTGATTTGACCGACTTTCCATCCACGGGGAAAGAGGCGTCAGCAGGCAGAAGTTCCGCCCAGGGCAGTGCCCGAGTCCGCTCAAAGAGCTCATCAAAAGTTTGGGCTGTAAATTCCCCCACTTTGAGACGGACACGATCAGCGGCCCGCAACCACAAGTTAGCTCGGCAAATGGCGCTTTCATCCCCGGTGAAGGTGACTTTCCCGGTTTCTACTGTCGCCTGCCGGTACCCGAGATCATTTAACTCCCGAGCTACAACGGCCTCAAGCCCGAAAGTGGCTGTGGCAATCAGTTCAACTTTTGACATACCGCCGACTCCTCTGCACAATTTATCCGAGGATTATTATCCCCACAAGTCATAACCATAGTATAGCGGTCAACGCAATCCTTGTCACTAATCGCTTTTAGGCGCAGGGCAAATCCGGCTGCTACCCTGGTAGGATTCCTGGCGCCTGTATCGAACCTTTATATAAACGCAGCGCGACGGATGATTAATCTTAAAGGACGTGATAATGCTTGAACAGGCCGGTGATCGAAGAAGTATTACCATCCCTGTATCGGGTGGAAGTGCCCCTGCCCCGCAACCCGCTCAAAGCAACCAACTCTTATATCCTCAAAAGCGACAGAAATCTGATCGTTGATACCGGCATGAACCAAAAGGAGTGTATGGACGCCCTCTCGGCGGCGTTTAAATACCTGAATATAGATCTGACGTGCACCGACTTTTTTGTCACCCATCTGCACGCTGATCATCTGGGGTTGGTGGGAGAGCTGGTTGACGCGTCTTCCATCGTTTATTTTAACCAGCCTGATGCCGAGACGATCAACAATCAACAACTTTGGCAGGATCTTTTTCTTATGGCCGGCAAGCATGGTTTCTCCGACAGCGAACTTAAAAGCGCCCTCGGTATGCACCCGGGCCACCGCTACAGTCCTAAGGGTCCGCTGAAGTTTACCATTGTGCGGGAAGGGGATCGGATCACCGCCGGAGATTATAACTGGCAATGCGTTGAGACGCCTGGCCATACCCGGGGCCATATCTGCTTGTACGAGTCGAAGCGGAAGATTTTGATCTCAGGCGATCATATTCTCGGGGATATAACCCCAAATATATCTTCCTGGGACGACCGGGGGAACCCGCTGCGGGACTATAGGCAAAGCCTGGACAAAGTGTCGGCCATGGAAGTTGAGCTGGTATTGCCGGGGCACCGCAGTGTGCTCACGGAGTGTAAACGGCGGATCGACGAGCTTAAAGTGCACCATGAGCTAAGGCTAGAAGAGCTGTCAGACATTTTACATAATATTGGCGCGGCTAGCGCCTATCAAATCGCCTCTCTGATGCGCTGGGATATTATTGCTGAAAACTGGAACGGATTTCCAATCATGCAGAAATGGTTTGCCACCGGAGAAGCGATTGCCCACCTGAAATATCTGGAAGAGGAGGGAGCGGTGCTTAAAAACCTGGAGGACAGCAAAATCCTGTATTTTTTGGCTTGATTAAATGGCGAACTGGGTTATTAGACGGTTATTGCGCACAATATATGATGACTGTATTTAAAGCCGGCAGCTGAGGCTGTAAGGAAAGGGGATTGGAAATGTGAGCGGCATTGGTAAAGAACAAGGAAGGCTTCCCCTGCGCCATGAGATTTCCGACCAATACAAATGGAAGCTGGAGCTGATTTATGCAGACGACCGCTTATGGGAAGAAGATTTTCGTACAACGCGCAGCCTTCTGCCCAGAATAGCCGAATATCGGGGAACATTAGCGCTCTCTCCTGAGGTTTTGCTGCAGGCGTTAACCTTGCGGGATGAAATTGAAATACTACTGGAGAAGTTGTACGTTTACGCCAAAATGAGAAAGGACGAAGATAATACCAGGGAAAAGTATCAGGAGCTAGTAGACAGGGCTCAGGGGCTGGCGGCAGAAATCGGGGGCGCCCTGTCGTTTATCGGCCCTGAAATCCTAAGCCTGGACGAAAAAACGCTGACTTCTTTTGCGCAAAGCGCCGATCTGTCCCTGTACCGTCACCATCTGGAAGAGATCACCCGCTTAAAAGAACATATTCTCTCCGAAAAGGAAGAAGAGATTTTGTCTCTGGCCTCCGAGGTGCTGCAAACACCGGAAAACCTGTATGTTATGCTGAGCAGCGCTGATCTGACCTTCCCGCAGATCAGAGACGAAAACGGGGACAAGACCGCGCTGACCCACGGTCGCTTTATACGGTTTTTGCAGTCCCCTGACCGACGGGTAAGGCGGGACGCTTTTAACGGGATCCTTTCCTCTTTTCATGGCTTGCGGAATACTTTTAATGCCGCTCTCAGTGCCGAAGTGAAGAAGAACTTGTTTTTGTCCCGGGCACGCCGCTACGGATCCGCTCTGGAATATTACCAGGACCGGGATCATATCCCGCCCCGGGTTTACCATAATGTAGTGGATACAGTTAACCGCAACCTGTCTCCTCTGCACCGTTACACGGCCCTGAAGAAAAAGGCGCTTTCTCTTAAAAAAGTCCATTTTTACGACCTGTACCGCCCACTGACCGTGGTTCCGGAAAAGAACTATACTTTTGAAGAAGCGGGGGAGATTGTTTTAAAATCTCTGCAGCCCCTGGGCCAAGAGTATATGCGTATCGTTGAAGAAGGCCTGGCCGGGGGATGGGTCGATGTTTACGAAAACAAGGGAAAAACACCGGGAGGCTATTCCTACGGCGCTTATGGCAGCCCGCCCTATATCCTAATGAATTTTACCGGCGCCTTAGAAGATCTGTTTACCCTGGCCCATGAAGTAGGCCATTCCATGCACAGCTATTATTCCAGGAAAGAGCAGCCTTTTGTCTATGCGGCATATACGCTTTTTTCCGCCGAGGTGGCCTCTACCACCAACGAAACGCTGCTGGTGGATTACCTCCTTCAGGCAGCGCCGACGGTTGAGAAAGAGGCCATTGTCAACCGTTACCTGGAAGGGATCAGAACCACCTTTTACCGTCAAGCCCTGTTCGCGGAATTTGAGCTGTATATTCACAGCCTGGTAGAAAAAGGTGAAGCGCTTACTGCCGACAAACTCTGCGCCCATTGGCTGGAGCTGAATAAACGCTACTACGGTCCCCACTTTGCCGCCGATGATCTATTGGGCATGGAGTGGGCCCGCATTCCACATTTCTATTACCACTTCTATGTCTACAAATATGTCACCGGATTTGCGGCGGGAACATACTTAGGCCACTCCTTGCTCGGTGGAACAAACGAGTCCAGGGGCAGATACATCGATTTTTTAAAAAAAGGCAGCTCCGGCTATACCCTGGATATCCTGAAAGAAGCGGGTGTGGATATGGGATCGCCGGCTCCCCTGGAAGAGACCGTAGCACTGTTCAGTCGCCTGATAGATGAGGTGGAACCGGTGCTGCCGTAATCAAAAAGCGCCGTAGGTTCGCTGCGTGCGCCCCGGGCCGGGCAAAGTGTTCTTTTTTATTTTAGTATGTTATGCTATTACTGCAAGCAACCGGCATTGTCGTGCTGTATGGTATCAGCGCACTTTACGCAGCGCGGCAGAGGAGGGAGAAAAAACGTGGAAGAGCTGACTTTAGCAGCGGACCTGCATGTACATACTGTAGCCAGTGGACATGCCTACAGCACAATTGCTGAAATCGCCCGCGATGCGGCGCGCAAGGGGTTGTCTGCGGTGGCCATTACCGACCACGGTCCGGCCATGCCCGGCGGGACACACCGTTACTATTTCGGAAATATGCGTGTGTTGCCCCGCCGCCTGGAAGGGGTAGAGATTTATCGCGGGGCAGAGCTGAATATATTAAATGAAGCGGGAGAAGTGGACCTGCCGCCTGAGTACCTGGCCCTGCTGGATCTGGCCTGGGCCGGGTTGCACCTGTTCTGTTTTGACGGATCCGGTACGGAGAGCTACACCCGGGCCGTCTTAAATGCGCTAAAAAACCCTTATGTAGACGGGGTAGTCCACCCCGGGAATCCGGATTTTCCTTTGGATGCAGAGGCGGTAGTGAATCAGGCTGCGAAATACGGCAAAATGATCGAGATTAATAACAGTTCGTTTCATGTGCGCTTGGGCAGCCTGGAGCCGTGCCGCCGTTTTGCCGCTTTGCTCAAAACTCAGGGCAGCCCGGTGGCGGTGAACAGTGACGCTCACTTTGCCGGGGATGTCGGGCGTTGCGAGGGCGCCCGAGAGGTTCTGTGTCAGGCGGGACTTTCTGCGGAGCAGGTGGTAAACAGCTCAATGGATAAGGTGCAGATAATGCTTCAGGCCCGCCGAGAACGCCTGAAGTTAATCTGAATATTTTATTACCGGTAATCAATATTTGATATGGGAAAGTATATAGGCTTATATTTTAATCGAGAGGAGTGACTTTAAGTTGAGTAAAAATAGAAATACCGTGATTATTGTGGTGGTGGCGCTGGTTGCGGTGTTGCTCCTGACCGGGGCCTTAATTTTGGGGTTTGGTTTTATGGCCTTGATGGGCACAGATCTGGTGGAGGAAGGCGACCGGGTGGCCGTGGTTTATCTATACGGAGCTATTGGGGAAACTGTAAGCGGCTTTTATGGCACAGGGATTACGCCGGCTCATGTAGCCGGCCAGTTAAAACGTGCCGCCGCTGATCCCGGCATAAAGG
>JAGXSR010000038.1 GCA_018333405.1 Dethiobacter sp.
CTGGGACTTCACTCAAAATAAGGTCTGTCCCGTTTAGGGTTGAGGGACAGACCTTTTCGCCTGCACGGTACTGTTCCTCTTCATGCTAACTGGGACTTCACTCAAAATAAGGTCTGTCCCTCTACACTAGTACCCCAGCGCTTCGAGCGGTTCCAGAACCCGCTCCCCGCCCTGATAACCGACAACCTCAAACAGATCCCAGTCGCCTGTTCTTTCGGCTGCGGGCTTGCCTCTCACCAGAAACGACGCGTAATCGTAAATGACACTCTGGTCCTCTCTCCAGCGGGCAGGCCCTTTAATGGTTTCAAAATCCGGGTTCTGCCTGATATGCTCACTGACTGCGGCTGTATCGAATGTTCCGGCGGCCTGGACAGCATCCAACAGCTGCCTGGTGGCAATATAGGCGATCGCCGTGTAGGCATCCGGCGGCTGTTCAAACATTGCCTGAAATGCTTCAACGTACGCCGCTGTCGCTTGCGCTACCGCGGCATCCTCGAACTCGCTTAAATCCCAATAATGGAAATGCATGGCATACAACCCCTCAAGCGCCTCCGGGGCCAGGCCCTTGGCAATCACGTTGGTGATAAAAGCGTTGAAGATGGTCATCTCATCGTTGAGGCCCTGATCGTTAACCTGATTCAACAGAGCGATCGCATCCGCCCCAAACTGAGCGGAGATAAAAACATCGGGCGCCGCGGCTCTGACTTTTCCTAAAACAGGCAGAAAATCAGCGGTTCCAAGCGGCACTTCCTCGTAGCCGACAATGGTTGCGCCATACTCAGCGGCAGCAGCTTCCACACCGGCCTTCATATCATGGCCCCAGGCATCCGAGCGGGCGAGGAAAAAGATCTCTTTCTTCCCCAGCTCATTGATCGCCGCAGAGGCCGCCATATAGCCTACAGTCCACGGGCTGAAAGTGGAAACCCAGGTCGTTGGCGCCAGGGTTCCTTTTTGAAAGGCCGCCCGCGGAGTGACTGCCACAGGGAAGTAAAGGAAGGGGTTATCTTTAGTTATCTCATTGATCGCCAGCGCCAACGGCGCCCAGGTCTGACCAACCACCGCATCCGCTCCGGCTTCCCTGAGGTATTCAAATCTGCGGACTCCCACATCCAGGCTAGCCTGATCGTCCATAACCAGAGGAACAATCGGCACTTTGCCCCAGGGCATTTCAAGCCCTCCGGCAGCGTTAATCTCCTCTATGGCCAACAGAGCTCCTTGCTCCTGGGTCTTCGCTACCGCAGAAAAAGGACCGGTGAGCGGCAACAAAACTCCCAAGGTAAATTTATCAGGATTTTCCACTTCCGTTTCTGCTTCATCCTGCCCGGCGGGGCAGCCAACAGCGACAATACTCAACAACAGCATACTGATTACCAACAACACTACAGACCACTTTTTCATCTTTCGAGTTCTGCCTCCTTCTGAATTCTTCAAACTCGCAAGCTTTTACCGTTGACCCATCTTGGTTTCCCGCTTAACCCAGCAATTGCTTAGTGCTGAAATTGGGTCCTTTGAGAATCTTCATCTGCCCTCCTTCCACGCCAGGATCTTGCACGATTTGGTTTCCGGTCTGTCAGCTAACGAGATAACTACTAGCAGTAATCATACCAAATAAAAAATAGCATGTCTTTGTATGCGCCATACAATAAATCGGCGCACATATATGAACGTACCACAAGGTTAAGAATAAAATATGGAATTATTGGATTTTCCTGATTCTTCTATTATCTTAATCGCCAGATAGAGAGTCAGCCTGGTATCCGGATCGCTCAGATCAACCGCCAATATTTCCTCGATTTGTTTGATCCGATAAGCCATGCTGTTAATATGCAGGTGCAAAATCCTGGCGCTTTCGGTCTGGTTGCATCCTGTCTTCAGATAGCATTTTAATGTTTCAAAAAGCGCAGATTTTTGTTTACTGTCGTTAGTTAACAGTTTTCCCAGGACGTCCTGACAGAAGTGAGTCAGTTCTGAGCGGTCCGATACAGCAGAGAGAATCCGTTCAAACCCCAACTCAACAAAAGAGAGGATTGAACGATTATATTTGACCGCCATTAAAACAGACCGTTTTGCCTCGGCGTAACTTTTTTTTACCTCCCGGATACCCTGATAGCAGCGGCCGATGCCAATAATCCCTTTTGTCCCCTCTTTTTCCAGCATAGCGCTGATCGCGGACGCCACCTGAGCAGCATCCTTCATATCCTGCGGCGCGGGACTTTTCGGATGAAAAAAGACAATGATATCCTGGGTTCCGCTGATTACAGCTGAGGAGCTGTCTTTTGATTTGACCAGCTGTTCGACGGCAAAATGGCTCCGCCGTGTAAGCTCTGAGGTTAAGTGAACGATCATCACTATAGTCGGCAAGGCAAGATTGATACCCAGGATGCCGGCTCTGCGTTGGATATCATAGCCGGATAAACTGTCATCTTCCAAAAGTCCCCTCAAGAAGTCTGTTTTCGCCCTGGCCAAAGCTTCCAGGCTGGCTTTTTCTTTGAGCAGCTCCAACGCTAATATGGTGGAGCCGTATTCCATGGTAATACGGCCTAAAGTCTCCTCGGTTTGGTTAACCAGGATAGTGGTCAGCCACCCGAAAAAAGCGTCTCCGGCAGATACGGGCAAGATTAAAAGGTCAAGCGGGCCCAGGTGTGTATCGATTGTTTCCGAAAAAATACTTTTTTCGACATTCGGCTTGTGATTCAGTATATATTGGCGGTTTTTTAGAACGGCAATCAGCCGTTCAACAAAATCAACATCCAGGAAGCTGCTTCGATTTAACCCGGCAGAATCAGCCTTTGCCAGCAGGTTTAAAGCATGGTCTGTAAGCATTACCGGGTTGGCGACCAGATCGGCAATGGACTGAATAATCACATTCAAGCCCTGGGAAGTTAAAACAAGTTCGGTCAGTTTTTCATGAATTTTAATCGATTGAGTAATTCTTTGTGTCTGAATATCCAACATTACGCTCATCATCCCGCCGATTACCACAGGCCAGGTCATGGTATACGGCAATTCAATCAGGGGAAATTCATGTTTCTCGGCCAGATAGATCATTTTATCCGGAACCCGCCCCAGAAAGCGCTGGGTCTTTATGGCCAGGGCCGCCACGTTGCGTTCCGCCATGCCAATGATCCATTCTTCCTGGGCTTCCGGGTTATCTTTCAGGTAACAAGCCGTCGAACAGACAAGCTCCCCGCCCTGCATCCAAGATAGCGTGTCGGGAAGTTCCGCCACCGTGATCTTGGTTACCTGCCGCCCCAGCCCGGACGAACCCGCTAATAGTTTGCAGTCTCTAAATCCTTCTGTTTGCATAACCTGGCCAACCGTCAGATAAATATCCACTGTCAGCCCTCCGTCAGCCGCGGCTTATTAATAAGCCGCTATCTTAAGTCTTCCCTTTTATACCTACAGATATTTGACCACTAAGTCACCGACATCCGTTGTGCTATGCCCCATCTTGCCGGCCGCCAGGCTTTTTAAGTGCCTCGCGCAAACAGTTTGAACAGCGCCTTCAATCCTGGACGCCGCGTCATCCTCTCCAAAGGCTTCCAGCATAAGCGCCGCCGCGCCAATAGCCGCCAACGGATTTACTACGTTTAAACCGGTATATTTAGGGGTGGAACCTCCAATCGGTTCGAACATGGAAACACCGTCCGGATTAATATTGCCGCCTGCCGCAATGCCCATTCCACCCTGAATCATAGCACCCAAATCTGTAATAATATCACCGAACATATTATCGGTGACAATAACATCAAACCACTCCGGGTTTTTTACCATCCACATTACTGCAGCGTCGACGTGGACATAATCGCGGGCAATATCCGGAAACTCCTTTTCACCCAGTTCATGAAATGCACGCTCCCAAAGGTCGGAAGCATAGGTGAGCACGTTTGTTTTAGCACAAAGGGTCAGCTTTTTTCTTTTGTTGCGTTTGCGGGTGTACATAAACGCATAGCGCAGACAGCGCTCTACCCCTTTACGCGTATTTATGGAGTCCTGAATAGCCACCTCATCGATGGTACCGCGACGGAGTGTGCCACCGGCGCCGGCGTACAGCCCTTCTGTGTTTTCCCTGATAATCACAAAATCTATATCATCCGGGCCTTTATCTTTGATCGGCGTCTCTACTCCGGGAAACAGCTTCACCGGTCGTAAGTTTACATACTGATCAAGCTCAAAACGCAGCCGCAACAATAATCCTTTCTCCAAAATTCCCGGCTTTACATCCGGATGGCCTATAGCGCCCAGGTAGATAGCGTTAAATTGCCGAAATTCTGCCAATATGCCGTCGGGCAAAATTTCACCGGTTCGCATGAAGCGTTCGCCACCCAAATCATAAGTGGTGAATTCTAAATCAAAACCAGCCGACGCGCTTATGGCTGACAAAACTTTCAGGCCTTCACGAACTACTTCCGGGCCTGTCCCGTCACCAGGGATGACTGCGATTCTGTACATAATAAAATATCCTCCTCATCAGCTGTAAAAACTGCATCCGGCCTGTTATACGCCTGGTCGTTAACGGGCAAGCAACTTTTCTGCTTCGTCCTTATAACGGCAAGCTGTGCACCGACGCAAGATTTAGTGGTTGTTTCTGTGCTATTTATTGTAGCACATGTCCTGCGGAAAAGGAAGGCAGACCGTTGACAGGCAGTTAGTCGAAAAAGTATAATAACTTTACCATAATCTTGTGAGAATGAAACCAGAGGTGAATAATTCATGAAGAGCGATGAAGTGATCGGTGAGTTTCAGGATATAGTCTCAGAAGTTTTAATTCGTCACCGAAGCATCTTAGACTGCCTGTCTAAGCATCAGGAATCCACAGCGAGGGTCAACCGCAGCATCATTAAAACAGTCACTGACTGTGGTTGCATCTCAATCAACGCCGGCAAGCGCCAATTCCCTCAGGATAGTACATTAAAAGATTGCGGCAAATACATGGACTCCCATGTTAAAGGAAAACTGTGTGAACACTGCCGGGAAGTGATCTCTGAAGAGATCGGGAATCACCTCTTTTACATGGCAGCTTTGTGCAACATATTAAACTTTGATTTGAAAGAGTTATTCGGCTCGGAATATAACCGGATTAATACGCTCGGACATTTTATGCTCTCCTGAATCCTTAGCAAAACATTTGAACCCGAGTTTGATTTCTGCACGACACTTTATTGAATCTTTGCTCATCAGGAGGATTCCCCCGTTTAACTGAACAGGGCTGCCAGGCTTATTTTAGCAATGACCGTACTATTTCCAGATTTACACGATCCCAATCGGAGCCGATATCCGGAGTCTCCAGAATAAACGGGAAACCACCCGGCCAGTTTTGGTTAAGAAGAGTCTTGAAGCCTTCAGGATTGATTGCGCCATGGCCGATATGCTCATGACGGTCTACCCGGGATCCCCGCTTCGCTTTCGAATCATTGATATGAATCGCCAGAAGGTGTTTTAAGCCGATAGTTTTATCGAATTGTTCCAGCATTCCAGTTATACCGTCTTTGCTGCCACAGTCATAACCGGCAGCCCAGCCGTGGGCCGTATCAAAACAGACTCCAAGCGTGCCCGCAG
>JAGXSR010000039.1 GCA_018333405.1 Dethiobacter sp.
GGCAGGTGAAGCTTTTACCCCCCGGGCTGCCGGTGCCTCATGTGGGCTGGAACCTGGTTCGACCCTGTTTTTCCCATCCTCTCTTCGATGGTCTGGCTGACGGCGCTTACTTTTACTTTACCCATTCTTATTACGTTTTGCCGGACGACCCGGCCCATATTCTGGCCCTGGCCGAATACGGACAAGCCTTTACCGCCGCAGCGGTGAAAGAAAACCTGGTCGGAGTACAATTTCACCCGGAAATGAGCGGCGCCGCGGGCTTGCGCATCTTCAGTAATTTTGGTAAGATTATAGCCGATCCCGAATTATTGCAGTTGACCCGATCAGGAGCGAAAAGGAAGTATGCTGACCAAGCGAATTATACCCTGCCTGGATGTGCGAAACGGCCGCGTAGTGAAAGGGACCCGCTTTATTAACCTGCGCGACACAGGCGACCCGGTGGAGCTGGCCGCCTTTTACGATCGGGAAGGAGCGGACGAGCTAGTATTTCTAGATATCACCGCTTCCTCAGAGGGGCGCCAGGCGATCGTGGAAACTGTGCGCCGGACTGCTGAAAAACTATTTATCCCCCTGACAGTGGGTGGCGGCATAGAATCAGTACAGTTTATGCGCGAGCTGCTGCAAAACGGCGCCGACAAGGTCAGCGTGAATACCGCGGCGCTGCAAAACCCAACGCTAATCCGGGCCGGAGCGGACTGTTTCGGCAGTCAGTGTATCGTTGCCGCTATCGACGCCCGCCGGACGGATGCCGCGGCAGATAGCGATCCGCACTGGGAAGTATATAGCCACGGCGGCCGGCGGCCGACCGGACGCGATGCGCTCAAGTGGGCAATTGAGGTGGAAAAGCATGGCGCCGGGGAGATCCTGCTCACCTCTATGGACGCAGACGGCACGTTAAACGGTTACGACCTCGCGCTTTTAGCCGCCGTAACCGGTGCAGTTTCCATTCCGGTAATCGCCTCAGGCGGAGCAGGGACGCTTGAACATCTCTACGATGCGCTGACTAAAGGCCGGGCCCAGGCCGTACTGGCCGCATCTATTCTCCATTTCGGCACTTATTCCATTCGTGACATTAAAGAATATCTTACAGCGCAAGGTTTACCGGTACGCCCGGTCAGCTGACAAATGATCAACTAACTTGCCGAAGGAGGCTGGGGCATGAAAGAACAAAGCACATATCGCGTAAAAAAAGGGATGGCTCAGATGCAAAAAGGCGGCGTAATCATGGATGTGACCACGCCTGAACAGGCTAAAATCGCTGAAAACGCGGGAGCGGTAGCGGTGATGGCTTTAGAGAGGGTACCCGCGGATATCCGCTCTGCCGGCGGGGTGGCCCGTATGGCCGATCCGGAGATTATCTTAGCGATTATGGAGACGGTGAGCATACCGGTAATGGCCAAGGTGCGTATCGGTCATTTCGCCGAGGCCCAGATACTGGAAGAATTGGGCGTAGACTATATCGACGAGAGCGAAGTGCTCACGCCGGCTGACGAGCAATACCATATTAATAAGCACCTGTTTAAGGTGCCCTTCGTCTGCGGCGCGCGCAATTTGGGAGAAGCTCTGCGGCGCATCAGCGAGGGCGCCGCCATGATCCGTACCAAAGGTGAGCCGGGCACCGGCAATGTAGTAGAAGCTGTGCGGCATACACGCATGGTCATGGAGCAGATCCGCCAGGCTGTGTACACCCCCGATGACGAGCTGGTGGTTCTGGCCAAAGAGCTGGGGGTATCTTTGGAGCTGCTGAAAAAAGTCAAGCAAGAAGGCCGCCTGCCGGTGGTCAACTTTGCTGCCGGCGGTATCGCTACCCCTGCCGACGCCGCGCTGATGATGCAGCTGGGCTGTGACGGCATTTTCGTCGGATCCGGCATCTTCAAGTCGGCGGATCCCGCTCAGCGGGCCGAGGCAATCGTTCAGGCCACCCTGCATTACAATGACCCCGCTGTGCTGGCTAAAGTGTCCCGGGGACTGGGCGAAGCTATGCCCGGCCTTGAGATCTCCTCATTGGCCCACGCCGACCGGATGCAGGAGCGGGGGATTTAAATTGGCTGCAATCGGTGTTCTCTCCGTCCAGGGAGCGGTTTCCGAGCATATCGATCTGATCAGGCGCTGCGGCGCCGAGGCGCTGCCCGTGAAGAAGCCCGCCGACTTAAAGCGCCTGGACGGTTTGATCATCCCCGGCGGGGAGAGCACTACTATCGGCAGCCTGATGAAAATTTACGGTTTGAACGATGCTATTACCGTGCGTCACCATGAGGGGATGGCTGTTTTCGGCACCTGCGCCGGTATGGTTATACTAGCCCGTGAGCTTTTAGACGGATACAGAGAGCAGCCGCGCCTGGCCCTGATGGATATCATCGTCCGGCGCAACGCCTTTGGCCGGCAAAAAGAAAGTTTTGAAGCGCCGGTCCTGGTCAAGGGGATTGATACTCCCGTGGAAGGGGTGTTTATCCGGGCGCCGGTAATTGTGGAAGCAGGTAATGCCGTGGAGGTGCTGGCCGCCCGGGAGGAAGGAATCGTAGCCGCCCGCCAGGGCAAACTATTAGCCGTCTCTTTTCACCCCGAACTGACCGATGATTTGCGCATGCACCGCTTCTTTTTGGAGATGTGCCGGGCATAATTGATCTGTCTGCCCGAAGTGTTCCCCGGCATTAAACTATTGAGCCTTATTCTGACTTTCGCCGGCAGCGGATGTATAGTTTTGCTTCGCCTCGCTGTTTTCCGCGGATCCCCTTTTTAATATCCTTTCCAGCGTAATACACATCAGCAGACCCATAATCAAGCCGTTACTGAGCACAATCTGCACAGCTTGACTAAAAGGGGCAAAGGTCTCTGCCGGAACAAACATAATCCCCACCCCGGTCAGGATGGATAAGCCGCAGATATATATATCTTTACTGTCCAGGGCGGCTCGTGAATATTCCTGCAGCCCTAACCCGAAAATCTGGCAAACCAATACCAATAATACCGCATACCCCAGTTGCCCGGGAAATGCCGACACCACCCCACCCACTATGGGGAACAGGCCAAGGAAGATCAGAAATAAGGTGCAAGCAATGAAGGGGCGCCGGTCAGAAACTCCGGTCAACTGGACGAACCCCACCGAAGAAGCGGCGGGGACAAAAGCGACTAACCCGCCAAGACCCGCCAAAATGTTGGCAAAACCGGTCACAGCCAGGCTCCGGTTAAATTGCCGGGATGTCAATTCCGTGTTTAAAAATTTAGCCATGCTCATTGTGCAGGCCACATGATTGGCTAAAATCAGTAAGCCGGTAATCACACAGCTAAACAAAATACCTTGATTTAAGACAGGTCTTCCCCAGGGGAATAAAGGCGGCAAAGCGATAAACCCGGTTGATGGGTTGATCGGAGGGCTGACCCCCAACAAGTAGGCCAACAGCCAACCCACCCCTATTCCGCACAGAATCGATATGGTTTTTAAAAAACCCTTTGCGGTAATCGATATAAGGACAATCACCGCCAGCGCCGCCGCCGCCGCCACAAAACCCCGAAAGTTGATACTGCCGCCCCCAAGGATGCCGTTGATCAGTGTTCCGCTTAAAAGCAGCGGCATCAGAACCAAGAAAGTGCCGTTTACCAGCGGAGTAAACAACACCCTTATTTTGTCGATCAAACCCGTGAAAATCAGGACAAAATAAGTTAACCCCGACAAGATCATGCCGGCAACGATTTCACTGCGCAACAGATCCAGGGACTTGCCCATTCCCGAATAAATGCCGGCCAAAATAAGAATCAGACTCAGCCACATACCGCCCGGTGTTTCGATTATTACAAACCTGTGACCGACTGTAACCTGGAGCAATGAAACAGCGCCAACAAACAGTAAGCTTCTCTGCACTAAAGAACCTATCTCCTGGCTGCTCAGTCCAAAAGTCAACCCGGCCACGAAAGGTATGACCATGGTCAGGGCCAGCGACATGCCTAGCCATTGCAGGGAATAAAGCAGGATTTTTGCGGCATCTTTGTGGATCTTTATCTTCAACAGAGCTTCTCCTGTGCTGCTGGGCTAAATACTAAAAATTGCGCCGGGTATAACGATCCGCATGAATATAAACGCCGTCATTATGGAAGAGAGCCGCGGCAAACTTTTCGGGCAAGCACCCGCTTCTTTAAAGCTCCGGCATGTTCCGCCATTTATTTTGCAAAGTTTTAATTCGCCCGGCGTAAGGGTTTTTCCTGCCTTTCCGACGATATTTAAGGTGAGGCTTCTTTAGTGCGCGGCGTTTTGACCCAAACAGCCGGTTGTTTGCGCAAAGCTTTCAGCAACAGAGAATAGGTGAACGGCGCAATAAAGAAAAAACCCGCCACCGGGATCAGCAGCAAATGAGATATGGCTATAGTGCGGCGCAGATGGCTTTTCGGCGCCAAAGTATGGTCGATGAAGGGCCGGAAATGGCGCAGCCTTTCAAAAGTAAAAAGGAAATAGATGGCCACAGTAATATTTATAATCACACTCTGTTCAGCAAACAGAATGAGCGGTTCTGCCTGTCCAAACAGGATCAGCAAAAACGCAAACGGCGTAAAAATTACTATGGTCTGAAAAAAAAGCCACTCCACCGGGCCCTTCCAAAACAAGACGCGCAGCATCTTCTGAGACCGTTTCTCTTTTATACCGGTCCGGCCAGTGGACTGACGCAGTTTATCCATCACCTGCAGATAACCGCTGCCCCAGCGCAGCCGCTGGCGGAAAAAAGCCCGGTAGGTAGCCGGAGTCTGCTCTGTGCTGGGGTAAGGAATATACTCAGGCCAGGCGCCCGCCTCCACAAAAGCACGGATACCCAGCTCCAGATCTTCCGTCAGCGAACGGTGGTCAAACCCGTCGATTTCTTCAAGCAGGTCGCTAGTCACAAAGAGATTGGTGCCTCCGGCAAAAGGCAACCGGCGCATCACAACCGGCAGATTCCACTCATGCGAGATGGATTGGTATAGAGCGGCCACTTTATTGATCGGATAAAGCAGAAAAAAGTTACGCACCTGGTAAACTGGACCCTGCCAGATACGCACCTGACCTTTGCTAATCAGCCGGCGGTAAGCCACATAGAGCAGCGCGTCCCGGTCCGGACGGCTCTCCGCGTCGTAAAAAGCACAGATGCCGGCCTGACGGTTGCGCTGCGGCAGGGCGAAATTCAGTGCCCGGCCTTTGGTAGAAGGCACCGGCCTGCCCAGGCAGATACCGTGCAGCTTGCCGTTAAAATCTGCAGGGACCACCAGGTGGCGCAAAGCAGCCAATCCGGATCTTCCGGCCAGCTCTCTGAACTTGGTTTCCGTTACCTCCTGGGTGGTCAGGCCATCCCCTCCCAGCAGCTCCTTCTGATCGGTGATTACTATGATCTCCATCCTCTCCGCCGGGTAGTACAAGCCGGCTAAGTGCTCAATTGTGTTGCCGATAACCTCGGATTCCCTGTAAGCAGGCACAAGGATGGAAATAAAGGGCAAACCCTGCTCGCCGGCCATCTCCTGTAACGCTTCCACGCTAAGTTTCGGACGCTTATGCCAATACATTTTTTCCGCCCATAATCTCCAGAGCTGCATGCGTACAAACAGCAAAAGAGCCAAAAAATAAACAACTACTGAAGCGATGTATAAAATCTGCTCCATATTGAAATAGTCTACCCCCTCTGAATATTATCCAAGTTGACCTTTATATATATGCGTAACAATAATCCAAGCCATCCTTAAATCTGTTCCGGCCGGCAAGCCGGCTAAACCGGTATTCGTATCAGGCCAAACAGAAAGAAAATCTGTTTGTTATAGTATGCCAATATGATATGCTTAGGATAAGCAGAGTCTGCTGAGAGTTTAAGATTTTTATCCGGATGAAACGTAAGCAGCGGGAGAAAAAGCAATTACTTTTATCAACACATTTCTTATTACTTTATGATAAAGGAGTGAACCATCAATGACCGACCGGGACCTATTGGAGCTAATTGCAAGTCAAGTAGGGAATCTCACGACCCAGGTGGATGGCCTCACGACCCAGGTGGATGGCCTCACGACGCGGGTGGA
>JAGXSR010000040.1 GCA_018333405.1 Dethiobacter sp.
TATAGCAGGAGGGTCAGGCCTATATTTTAAACATTGCGGCCTAATCAAAAAGATGACTTAAACAATTTCATGTCAAGAAAATATACCTGACCCCCATGCTCCCCCGACAGCGCGTCCGTGCCCAGAGGATTGCAGAAATTTTGATCGCCCCTGGCGGACGCGCACTTTTTAGCTTTGTATTGACAACGTGCATACTGTGCAGTATGCTGAATATGCTAAGCAATGAAAGGAGTATGTTGCCATGAGTGAAACCACAAATGTCAGCATTCGGATAGATGTTCAACTTAAGAAGCAGGCTGAAGAACTCTTCTCGGACTTGGGTCTCAATATGACCACAGCCATGACCATATTCCTTCGTCAGGCTGTACGCAACCAAGGAATCCCGTTTGAGATTTCACGTGTTCCGAACGCGGAAACAATCGCGGCAATGAGAGAAGCGGAGACCATTGCCCGCGACCCGAACGTAAGGGGATATACCGATCTTGACGTGCTGTTTAAGGATTTGAAAGCATGAAATATACCGTCAAACCTACAAACAGATTCCGCAAGGACTACAAGCTGATGGAAAAGCGCAACTTGGAGATGTCTTTACTTGACGAAATCATCGCGAAGCTGGCGCAAGGCATCCCGCTTCCTTCGAGCAACCAAGACCATGAACTGACTGGTAACTATGTCGAGTATCGGGAATGTCATATCCAGCCAGATTGGTTGCTTATCTATCGCATTGAGAACGATGTTCTTGTTCTTACGCTGACCCGCACGGGTACCCACAGCGATTTATTCTAAGTGCCTCTACCAGCGTCCTCCCTCGCGGGCGGTGATTTCGAAATGACAAGGTGTACACAGTACCTTGAGGTTTTCGTCGTCGGTGGTGCCGCCTTGTGCCAGCGGCTTGACGTGGTGCACCTCTTGCGTCGGCGTAAACTGCTCTCGCTCTAAACAGCGTTCGCAGAGCGGATGCGCTGCATGGTGGCACACTTACATAATAGACCGGAAAGACAAAGCCGATGCGTTCATAAGGTAATTCAACAGCGCTTTCCTTGATGGCGTCCGCAACCGGAACAATTCTTGTTTCCCCAAGCTTGTGCGCTAGATCCCGGGCTACCGCCAGACTGTTTCCTGTTCCGCTAAAATAATATACGATATTTGACATAACACAACTCCTTATGGCGTCTCCGTTTGTGGGCGCCACGGTGGGCGGTGCACCGCCCGGAATCGTCAAGCGTTGACCCACAACTATTTGCGCTTTATGAATATTTACTCCACAAAGACCTTTACTTTTTCGCCATTACCGCTTTCCACGTCGATTTCCATATCAGAAAGCGCGTCTATAAGGTCGTCCAGATCTTCCTTCTTAATGTTGCGCACGTCAAACTGTATGCCCTTGTCTTTTAATACGTCGTCAATATGATCAAAGGCCTGGGGCGGAATAAGGGATGTCAGCTTAATGCCGGTCCTGATCAGGGATATCGGAACGCGGACATTGACGCGATCCTGTTTATCGGAAGGTGCATTCTCACCCGGAGTTACCGTTACTCTTAGATACTTTGGCAACTTCTTCGGCGCTGCAGATTCGCCATCCGATTCACTCGCTGTTTCTTCGGCGTTTTTTAAAGCGGTAAGCAGCCGGTACGCTTCGTCGCTTGTTAACTTGTTGGCGGCCAGCATTTCGAGTATCCTTTTTGTACTATCACTCATTGTTTTTTCCTCCTCAATCGCTTAAATTATGGAAATTGTGATTATGTGACGCGGACTGCTTACATCTACTGAAAGCCCGCGCAGCGCGCAATACAGCTTATATATATACCATATGACCTTAAACGGCGAAAACCCCCATCCCTTGTTCCAAAAAGCAATCGTGGCGACAATAGCAACCGGAAGCAAAACAACCCCTAAAATAATTACAAGCGGCAGCAATAAAAGAAAAACCGGTAAGGGCAGAAAGAACTTTGTGCTTTGGCTGTCGTCTGTAATGCGTATAATGATCAGAAGTGGCGGCCATATCATTTCTCTAATCTCTTTAGAGCTTCTTCAGCATTTATAAGTCCCTGCTCAAGCTCGCCCAGAACATCTTCGTGTAAGTGTCCGGATACTTTTTCGACCAACTCAAGTTGCTTCGCTATCCGGTTCAATCTGTTTTTAACAGTCGGATAGCTTATTCCAAACATGGTCTCCATGCTTTTTATCGAGCCGTGAGATCCGACGAAGGCCATCACGAATACCTGATCTTCAGCAGACAGGCTCGCGAGCGGCGGAAGTGAAAAAGCACCCTCGATCGCGATACCGTTTTCAAGCATTCGCACTCTTTCAATCACAATTTTTTTGCCTTGCGTAAGCTTTGTCAGTTCATGCCATTCCATGAGACTTCTTCATCCTTATTGAAATATCGTTTTTTCTAATGAGCCAATCATATAACACGCTTTGCAGATAGTCAATAGTAATATTAATTAATTTAATAATATCAATAGTCATGTTTAAAGATATTTAATATAGAACGTGGCTGGAGGTTGGGGTCAGGGCTTGTCCATAAAGAAAGGCATCGCGATAAATGCGCAAAAGATAAACGGATTGGAGTGGTGGCAGCTACAGTCAGACGCTCGAACTGCTGGAGTATCACCAGCAAATACACATAACTTAAAAATATCTATTGTATCCCGCCAAAGCCTAAAGCTATAGTCGTATATACGTATAAATATGTCAATTATGTTTGACTAATATTCTTATTTATGTTACCATGATTTCATGAAGGTGGCAGCGATGGGTAAAAACCTGCGGGTAAAATCAGCGCGAGCCGCAAAGGACATGTCCCAAAAAGACCTTGCGGAAGCCGTCGGGGTAGCCCGGCAAACAATGAATGCGATTGAAAAGGGCGACTACAACCCCTCAATAAAACTGTGCATCGCGATCTGCAAAGTGCTTGGGAAAACGCTTGACCAACTCTTCTGGGAGGGTGAAGATCATGAGAAATAAAGACGGTTTGGACGAAATGCAAAAGGGACGGCGCGATAAAATAGGCAATCAAATGTTTATGTTTATGTTCTTTGCGCTCCTCATTGATTCCGGTCTTTATGGAGCTGGGGTGCGCTGGCTTAACTATCCTGCCAATGTTATGGTTATTATATCCGCCTGTATAAGTATATACCTGGTCAGGCTGATTGCGCTGCACGCCTACCATCCTCCGAAAACCCAGAACAGATCTATAATAACTTTAATTATCGCCATTATCGTTTCCATCGCGCTTGCGATTGCGCTTTCAATGGGGAAAATCCCAGAAAAAACCAATGACAATTCAGGGATAATACTTTTTATCGTTTCCGCTGCCGGGCTGCTTGGCATATTAATCGCTGCGTTGATTAAGAAAATAAATAGCAGCAAGGATGATAAAGATGCGTAACGCGAGCTCTTTGGGAAAAGGGCTCATGACGGCATTATTGATGGCTCACTTATTTGAGGTGGTAGTCGTATGAATCGGCTGATATCCGTATCCAGTAAACTTAAATTTTTGGGATTGCTTGGGTTACCGACTTTCTTTTCTGAAGCCGCGATTTGGAGGTACTTATGGCTGCTTTGGCTTTTTGCCTTGGTTGAGATAATCGCATCACTTCCCAAGTTTTGGCAAAGTGTGCAGTATCTCGTCTGCATGCCGTATATTTATATTTCTCGCAGATTTCGCCTTCCAGATATAGCCAGCCATCAGCCTGCGGTTTTGTATTCTCTGCCATTTGATGGAGAATGGGTTGTTGTAAACGGCGGTACAGACAGAAGTACAAGCCACTCATGGGGAGTGCCAACACAGCGGTATGCCTATGATTTTGTGATTCTGGGCGATGACGGTAAAAGCTGTGCTGGGGAAAATACTATTTTACGGAACTATCACTGCTATGGAAAGGATGTCTTGGCGCCAGCCGACGGCGTTGTTGCGGATGTGAAGGATCAATATCCGGATGCCCGCACATTTGGAAACGGCAGCGTGGATCACTCCGTAAAAGATATTCGCGGAAACTATGTCGTGATCAGACATGCGGAGAAAGAGTACAGCTTCATTGCCCACCTTTTGCCGAAGAGCATAAGAGTAAAAGTCGGTCAGCAGGTAAAATGCGGCGAACAGATTGCAAACTGCGGAAACTCCGGAAACACGTCGGAACCGCATATCCACTTTCACGTTCAGGACGGCAAGAGTTTCTACGCGTCAGCGGGGCTTCCTGTTTTGTTTCAGGGTATCCAGGCAGAGCGGGCAAAAAATTATGACAAGTTTGATCCCCGTACTGTCCCGCAACGATGTGAGAACGACGAGTCTACTATCCAGAGGGGGTATAGCGTAGCGAATTTAAGGCTTACTACAGGTGAAAAACATGCAGGAGGTTCCTATAAAGATTAAACCTTGATATACTGACCATGAATTCGGAGGCAACAGGATAATGAGACAGTGGTACGAAATATTGTTTGATAATTATGGGGATCAGTATGACAAAGAGTCTTTTACTCAGGGGACAGCTGGTGAATGTGACTTTATCGAGAAAGAGCTTAATTATGACAGTTCTTTAAAGATCATCGACATCGGTTGCGGAACCGGCAGGCATGCTATCGAGCTTACAAAAAGAGGATATTTAGTTACCGGAATTGATTTATCTGAGTCTCAGCTGAATAAAGCAAGAGAGAAAGCGCAGAAGCTCGACCTCAGGATTGATTTTTTCAGACATGATGCCAGAAATCTGCCCTTTGAAAACCAGTTTGATGCAGCCATTATGCTTTGCGAAGGCGGATTTCCATTAATGGAAACAGATGAAATGAATTTTGAGATATTGAAAAATGTCACAAAATCATTGAAAAGCTCCGCTAAGTTCATTTTTACAACCCTTAATGGCTTGTTTCCTCTATATCATTCCATCAATGATTTTCATGAAACTGGCGCTAATGAAGAAGGCGCACATTACAAGAGCGACAGTTTTGATTTGATGACCATGAGGGATTATAACGTCACTACTTTTACTGATGACGACGGAAAGGTATGCGAGCTTAAGTGCAACGAAAGATACTATATGCCAAGCGAGATAACCTGGCTTCTCAAATCCTTGGAGTTTAAAAAGATCGAAATATTCGGAGCAAAACTGGGGGCATACTCAAGGGAAGATCAGCTCACGACAGCAGATTATGAAATGCTTGTTATTGCGGAAAAGTAGCGGCGGTCGCCCGGTTCTTTGAGCGAACACTTAAATCTGACCAGCCGCCGCAGGGGAAGACGCTCTTTTACTATACGCTTGGTGAGGAGGCATGGAAAAATTCAGATACCTTCCCGCTGCCGGACGCTGATCTGCAAACGTGGTATTTCCAGGCTGAACATGGCCTGTCACCCGAAATTCCGCCGGCCGGCAACGCCGCCGACACTTACCTGGTGGATTTTGATGCTACCACCGGACACACCAACCGCTGGCATACCCAGATGGCCAAGCCGCTCGTTTACCCTGACCGCGCCAGAGAAGATCGCCGCCTGCTGACGTATACCTCTGCGCCGCTGGAATGTGACATAGAAATCACCGGCTACCCAATCGTGACTATGTATGCCGCATCCACCGAAGCGGATAGCGCGTTCTTCGTCTACCTTGAAGACGTAGATGAAAAGGGGGTTGTCCGCTAGCTTTGGCTGAACATCATCTCAGAAGGTCGTTGGAGGCTTTATTTGATATAGGCCGGCACATTATTGCCAAGAAAGGCTACGGCAAACCGGAAAACTATAAGCAAATAATAGAAAAGCTAGGACAACATAAAGTTATCAGCCCTGATTTTGCGAATAAGATTCAGGGGATGGCAGGGTATCGCAACAGACTGGGTCAGGAATTCTGCACGGCTATTGCCAGGTATTTTGAAATTAGACAGCTAAAGAAGCCCGGCAAGGGTTTGTCTGACATGGTGCTCTATTAGGTCACGCACGTACCGGAATTCCTCAGGCGACAAGTCCTTAGGATCGGGGATGCTCCAGTCCTCGCGCCGCCTGGCGCGAACCATGGGGCAAGCGTCTCCGCAGCCCATAGTCGCCACAAAGTCAAATTCCACGTCCGGGATTTCAGTTAGTGATTTGGACAAATGGCTGGTCAAATCGTATCCAAGCGTACTCATGGCGGCAATGGCTTTCGGATTAATAATTCCGGAAGGTTGCGAACCGGCGCTGTACACCTCCACATCACTCCCGCCGTGCATGCGGGCGAATGCTTCTGCCATCTGGCTGCGGTTGGAATTCTCGACGCAGACAAACAAGATCCTCTTCATGGATATTTTCATTTCTCCTTTAAAGATATTTGGCAACAGGCCTCCCCCAGGCTGCAGCGGCAGAGCTGCATGCATTCCTTATTTTTATTATTTAGCAGCATTCTCTGCCGCTTGAACAATCACAACTCGGTTCGCTTCCGGTAAGCCAGCCCATAATCACTGCATAAGCGCATCCGACTCCCGCATCGACGGATATTGCATTTGCAGGGCAGTTTTTTGCACAAGCGCCGCACTCCATGCATCTGTCCTTCTCTTTTATCCATGCTTTTTTCTCGTCTATGCCGAACACTCGATGAGGGCAAACCTCCGAGCATCTTCCGCAGCCCATGCATTTTTCAGCAGACAGTCGAAGCGTTGCGACATTTTTCAAGTAGCTGTGTTTCATAGTACCCTCCTTATCATCCAGACAAGCCCTTGATCAACACCAGTACAATCCCCGTGGCGGATAAAAGAGCGATCAACGGCAGCGCTATTTTCATTTCCCGGATAACGCCGGAGAAGGAAGTGTATGTCGAAGAGCCTGTGAAATTCATCGCCAAAAATGCCGACAACGACGGCAGCACCAGCAGATAGCCTATAGCAAGAAGCAGGAATTCCGGAACAAACCATCCGTTGAGCCAAATAAACCCTGCCGTCCAGAACAGCCCCAGCAGCCAGCCCTTCCAGGCGAACGCCCTGCCGGGAATAACAGGAAGAAACACAGGCGTGACAACGGTTCCCATTGCCACAGCTCCTGCGTAAACGAAAAAATCAAGAAGACCAAAAGGTCTTGCCGCGAAAAGGTTGATCAGGAACAGCACTCCGAAAACCATCAATGAAATCTTTGCGGTCTGCACCAGTTCCACAGGCGTTAGAACCAGCCGATCCCAAATCGTAAATTTCACGAGGCGCATATCTTCTGTGGCCCTAAAGCCGGAGTCAAGGAAAGCCTTGATATCACGCGCGCTTACAGGGCCGTAGACCACTGAGAATCCGCTTTTCCTGGTCACTTCATGGGCGCTCACACCGGGAGCGCTGAGCTGCGGTAAAACCAACGTCCTGTGCTCTACAATCTCAGACAGTCTTGTTTTTGATATGCGGCCTACCAGTTCATCAGTCCCGAACGTGCCTTTACCGGCGGCGCACCAGACGTTGATGCCTTTGGTATCAAGTATCAGCATCCAGCAATTAAGCCCTGAAAGCTCTTTCCTCAAAGCGTTGAATGTCAGTTTGTAGTTTGCGCTGACCAATACGGGGGAGGCGCAATCGGGCTTGCCCACGGCATAAAGCCCGGGGTTAATCTTATAATTCATTCTGCCTAGGCCCCAGCGCACTTTCCATGCTTCAAGTGTATCTTTGAAGTGAAGATCTGTTGAGGCTGCCGGTACGCTGCCTTGCGAAGTATGGATTTCACCCGCTACCCATGTATCCTTTTTGTTATACGGAGTGATGGGCGTTATGGTTTCCCCGGAAAAAGAGCAATTGGCCAAGTAGCAGCAGGGTTTATCTTCACTCATTTTCAGCACTTCCCTTTACGGCAGTCAGCATCTTCCTGGCAGATGCAGTTTTCCTTATCAGAGGTGATAATGCAAAAAAATTGCTTTACTTTGTCGATTGTTTCCCAGTCCAACGAGTAGTAGGTCCATTTGCCTTCGTTCCTGCCCTTGACAAGTCCGCATTCGCACAGGAGCTTCATATGGTGGGACAACGTGGATTGGGACATTTCAAACTTCTCTAAAATCATGCAGGCGCAAAGCTCGCCGCAAGAGAGCATATCCACAATCATAGCTCTTTTGGGGTCGCCCAGCGCCTTGAATACTTTTGCATGGCCTAAATATTTTTCCAGACAGACACCTCATATCTAATATATTCGATATGAACATTATAGTTCACATATTGAAAAGTGTCAATATGAAAAACAATGCCTATACCCAAGCCGGCATATGTGTACTTCAAAACCATCGCTTACCAAAACAGGCACACACAGCGAATAGTTTTAGCAGTGCGATCCGAGAACATACACTTTTGACATTACCTTGGCTTTGCTATAACATTGATTTAAGCAATTATAAGGTCAGGCGCAGGTAAGCCAATCGGCTCGTAAACCAGTTCAGAGAGAAAGGGGAGGAGTTGTAGCCGCAGGCAGGAAGATTTAAGAGCTGTCTCGAATAGCCGTTATAATATAAATTTGACCATGGCTTGTTGAGAAAGGATGATATCTTGATGGTTGATGATAACAAAAATGAAGATCAGCTCAACATAAACGACAGCCGGCAAACCGTTGACGGCAGCAATCCCGCAGAGGCACCTAGTTATGTTGTGCCATCTCCGCTGAACGGGGCCGGCGCAGCCTCTGTTGTGGAAACAACGAATAACACCTTGGGCATTATCGGTTTAGTTGCCGGAATAACAGGTTTCCTGATGGTGGCCTGCTGCTGGCCTTTGGGTATATTGCTGGGGATCACCGCCTTAGTATGCGGTTTTCTTGCTAAATCCAGGAAGCAGAGATTTGCCGGCGCCGGGATTATATTAGGCATAATCACTCTGATTACCGCAGTCATTTTCGTTATCATCGTAATCAATTTATTTGGTATCTACTCGCCTTATTTTTTAAATGAGCTCATTTACCAATTTGAATATTACTAAAAGTTCTTTCTTAAATCCGCCGAATATTTTCGCCGACGTTGGTTTGCCGGAAGGTTGGCATGGTAGGTCCGAACATGAGAAGTTGCTTGTATAAAATAATAAATCGGTTGGCGCCTCCTGTCACTAAAGGAGAGAAGATTGCGGTTTGGGAACGTTTACTCATCCTGTGGTTGTTTGTTTTGGGGATCGGACTGTTTCTGTTTTTAATTGGGATTTGGAGCATTCCCCCGTGGTTGGATAGCGCAATCCATATGGGGCTGTATTGTCCCGGCTGCGGCGGCAGCCGAGCGCTTAATCACCTGATGCAAGGGGAGATATTATTGGCTATGCGCCATAATCTGCTATTTGTTCTGTCGCTTCCCCTGCTTATTTACAGCGGGATTATCTTACTTCGGTCACTTCTTTTCGCGTATCCTCTGACGCGCCTCTTTATTCATCCGATCGGACTTTGGTTGATGCTGTCGGTAATCGTCCTGTTTACCGTGCTGCGAAATATCCCTGCTCCGGCCTTGGATTTTTTACGCCCACCCCGCTAATCTCAGTTCCCGGAACAATGTAAATGGTCGTGTGGCGAAATGTTATTAGCCGCAGCATCTGAAGCCATTTCGGCCATTTTGATGACCTTGACTTTTCCCCGGGACTCCCTTAATATATTAGTA
>JAGXSR010000041.1 GCA_018333405.1 Dethiobacter sp.
CAGTTGCGCTTATACAAGTTGATCTGGGAGCGCTTTGTGGCCAGCCAGATGGCGCCGGCCGTATATGATCAGGTCCGCGTGACAATATCCGCCGGTGAATACTCGTTTAAGGCAGTCGGTTCAAGCCTTCTTTTTCCGGGCTTTATGCTGCTCTACCGGGCCGAGGACCAGGAAACAGGCACACCTCTCCCTGCTCTGGATGAAGGGCAGAAATTGAAGCTGATCAAGCTTTTGCCGGAGCAGCATTTCACCGAAGCTCCTCCCCGCTACAATGAAGCCTCCCTGATCAAAATGCTGGAAGAGCGGGGGATCGGGCGGCCCAGCACATATGCCCCGATTATTGAAACCATCCAGAGCAGAGGTTATGCGCTGAAAGAAAATAAATCATTTGTGCCGACTGAGCTGGGCTGTGTGGTGGTGGATCTGATGAAACAATATTTCCCAGAAATAATCGACGTGGGCTTTACCGCGACTATGGAATCTCAGCTGGATGAGATTGAAGAAGGCAAGCTTAAACGCGATCATGTGCTGGACAGTTTTTATGATCAGTTTAAGGAAAGGTTGGCTGTGGCTGAACAGGAGATAAAGCATATTGAGCTAACCGCTGAGGTCAGTGAGGAGAGCTGCCCTGAGTGCGGCCGTAATCTGATATACAAGCACGGACGATTCGGACGCTTCCTGGCCTGTCCCGGTTACCCGGAATGCAAATTCACTAAAAATATCGTAAAAGATACCGGTGTCTCTTGCCCTCTGTGCGGCAAGATGTTGGTGGAAAGACGCAGCAAAAAAGGGCGGATTTTCTACGGCTGCACCGGCTTCCCCGAGTGCCGCTTTTCACTATGGGATAAGCCGTTACCTGATAATTGTCCGCGCTGCGGAAAAATTTTGGTGGAAGCGCTTCGTCTCAGGAAAAAAATGAAGCGTTGTTCCGATAAGAAATGCGAGTTTAAGACTGCGGCGCTTTGAAAAATCTGTGCTTTGGAATAGCTGGAATTTTTTTAAAAAACTATCCAGCAATTACTTGCCAAATCGTGTCGGTTTATGCTACTATGAATCAGGGTGAAAATGCGTTGGACGAGCGTTTGGGTTTTTTCTTGTCATACTTAAGCACGGTAAAAAACTGCTCGGCGCTGACCTTGCACAGTTATCGGAGCGATATCACGCAGTTTCTGGCATTGCTCAGGCAGTCTGGTGATGAGCTGTGCGATCTCAGTCATTACAAGATGCGTTGCTACCTGGCTTGGTTGAAGGAAAAGGGCTATCGCCGCAGCACCATAGCCAGAAAATTATCGGCAACGCGTTCATTTTTGCGGTTTTTACACAAAGAAGGGCAGCTCGCCTCAGGAAGCTGGGCCTGTGTGACCAGGCCGCGGCAGGAAAAAGCGCTGCCTCATTTTTTGTATGATCACGAGGTAACTAAGCTGCTTGAAACCCCGGACGAGGGGACACTGCTCGGTTTCAGAGACCGGACTATTCTGGAGCTTATTTATGCCGGCGGACTGCGGGTAGGCGAGTTAGTGGGACTTACCCCGGAATCGCTGCAGTTGGAAGAGCGACTGGTCAAAGTTAAGGGCAAAGGATGTAAAGAGAGGATCCTGCCCATAGGCCGCGCGGCGGCGGCGTTGTTAGAAGAGTATCTGGAACGGGTCAGACCGGCCCTGATCGCTCTAAACCGGAACGACAGCGGGAAATCTGTAAGCGGCTTGTTTATCAATCACCGCGGCGGCACGCTGACCGACCGGGGGGTACGGGTGATATTCTTAAAGTATATCCGCCGCGTTTCCAGCCAGGAAAATCTTACACCGCATTCCCTGCGGCATTCATTTGCCACGCATTTGCTGGAGCGGGGCGCGGATTTGCGGGTAGTGCAGGAGCTTCTGGGTCATGAGAGCGTTTCCACCACCCAGATCTATACCCACGTGACCGGTAAGCGGCTGCAAGAGGTTTACCGGCTGGCTCACCCCCGCGGGTAAAATTAAACTTAAGGCGGTAAAGCGGCATGTTTCACGGGACAACAATTATCGCCGTTAAAAAAGGAAACCGGGTAGCGGTCGCCGGTGACGGCCAGATTACTTTCGGCAACAGCACGGTAATTAAGCATGGCGCCCGCAAAGTGCGTCGCCTATATGACGGAAAAGTGATTGCCGGCTATGCCGGTTCGGTGGCTGACGCGCTGACACTCTGTGATAAATTTGAAGGGAAACTGGAAAGCTACCAGGGTAACCTGCAGCGGGCGGCGGTAGAACTGGCCAAGGAATGGCGGACAGACCGGATCTTGCGCCGGCTGGAAGCAATGCTTGTTGCGGCCGGGCCGGAAGCGCTGCTCTTGATTTCGGGAACCGGTGAAGTTATTGAACCGGACGATCAGATCGTTGCTGTAGGATCGGGGGCGCCATATGCTCTGGCCGCGGCGAAAGCCTTGACCCGCGCCACCACCCTTTCACCCGGAGAGATTGTCAGGCAGGCTTTGAGTATAGCGGCGGAGATATGTATATATACCAATGATCAGATCACGGTTGAGGAACTGTAGAAGGGCTGGATGATAAGATGCGCTCAGAGCTGACACCACGTGAAATCGTATCTGAGCTGGACCGGTATATTGTGGGGCAGCAAGAGGCGAAGCGTTGTGTGGCGGTCGCTTTACGCAACCGCTATCGACGCAAGCTGTTGGACGCCGATTTGCAGGAAGAGATTATCCCAAAAAATATTATCATGATCGGCCCTACCGGGGTCGGTAAAACAGAAATCGCCCGCAGGTTGGCCCGACTGGTAAACGCACCCTTCGTCAAGGTCGAAGCGACCAAGTTTACCGAGGTCGGCTATGTCGGGCGGGATGTAGAGTCGATGGTGAGGGACCTGGTGGAGACGGCGATTCGCATCGTTCAGCATGAGCGGATGCAGCGAGTGGAAGAGCAGGCGCTCCGCTTATCCGACGAGCGCCTGATCGAGATATTTGCCCCACTGCCGAAGCGAAAGCGCCGACCGGTCAATCCCTTGGGCTTTTTATTTCAGTCCGCTCCGGCTCAGCCGGAAGAAACCGTTGCGGAGGACACCGGATTTCAGGAGCGACTTAAGCAAGCCCGACAAGAGCAGCAGTTAGTTCGCCGGCAGATGGAAAATGGGGAGCTGGAAGAGCGACAGGTGGAAATTGAGGTGGAGGATCGCCGGCCGCCTATGCTGGAGATATTTTCCAAACAAGGCATGGAAGAGATGGGCGTCAATATCCAGGATATCCTGGGCAATATAGTTCCACCGCAAAAAAAGAAAAGAAAGGTCAGCGTTGCCGAAGCCCGCAAAATTTTGAAACAGGAAGAGGCGCAAAAACTGATCGATATGGACGCGGTAATCAGTGAGGCTGTCCGGCGGGCTGAGCAGTTGGGGATCATCTTTTTAGACGAGATCGATAAAATTGCGGGGAAGGAGCACCGCGGAGCAGGACCCGATGTTTCCCGGGAAGGAGTGCAAAGAGATATCCTGCCCATAGTGGAAGGGTCAACGGTAGTGACCAAGTATGGCCCGGTGAAAACCGACCATATCCTGTTTATTGCCGCCGGAGCGTTTCATATGTCCAAACCCTCCGATCTGATCCCTGAGCTGCAAGGCCGTTTTCCGATCCGGGTGGAGCTGAGCAGCCTGACGGAAGAAGATTTTCGGCGGATCCTGGTAGAGCCCAACAACGCCCTGATTAAGCAATATATAGCCTTGCTGGAGACCGAAGGGGTGAAGATGACATTTGATCGGGAATCAATCGACGAGATCGCCGGCACCGCTTGTTATCTAAACCAGGAGATGGAGAATATAGGCGCCCGGCGGCTGCACACCATTCTGGAAAAAGTGCTGGAGGATATCTCGTTTGAGCTCCCCGATTCGGATGAGAAGAATTTGGTCATAGACCGGGAATATGTGCGGAATAAATTACAAAAGATTGTCAAAAATAAAGATTTAAGCAGATATATTTTGTGAATAAAAATTTTATGAAAAGCAAAGAAAAGAAAGGTAGGTGAACGATGTGATCTCTTCTCCATTGCTTGAGAAGACCCGTCGCATCAACAAGATTTTACAAAAAACAGCCGGTCAGCGTGTAGACTTCAAAGAGGTGGCTGAAGTTTTAAAAAACGTGATTCACGCTAATTGCTACATAGCTGATCGCCAGGGGGATATCCTGGGTTTTGCCCTTGTGGACGAATTTGAGTGTGAGCTGATGGTCAACAACGTGCTGCGCGAGGTCAAGTTCCCCGAGGATTACAATGAATTTTTGCTGAAAAGCGAGGAATCACGGGTAAACCTGCGCCAAAAATCCAACGATTGCGTTTTCGTTGTAGAAGAAGATTGCCTGTTTACCAATAAAATTACCACGGTGATCCCTATTGTCGGAGGAGGTAAACGCTTAGGGACCTTGCTGTTGGCCCGTTTTAACGAGCTGTTCGATGCCGAAGACCTGATTTTAGCGGAAACCGGGGCCACTGTGGTCGGGATGGAGATTTT
>JAGXSR010000042.1 GCA_018333405.1 Dethiobacter sp.
GGTGCAGATCTTTTCCGTTTAAGTATTCCTCGGCGGCGGCAAGGCGGACAGGCGTCGGGGCACAAGCGCCTACCGCGCCGCGGGCGCCGGTTATTTTGCCGCCCCTGATCTCGGCGCCGAAAGCAACATTTACAATCGACAGAGAAACGGCGTTTCTGCGGCCAAACTTAATAAATTTTGCTTTGAATTCAGAAGCCGGCTTCCGGAAAATAAACGCGGTTAAAATTTCGCCTTCTTGCCGCGCGCTCTTCCGCGGCGCCAGGAAAAACTCGGCGATCGGGACAAAACGCTCTCCGCCGGAGGATGCGAGCCTGACTTCAGCCTCATAGATCATTAAGACCGGGGCACTGTCCAGGCTGGGCACGGCAGAGCAGACATTTCCGCCCATGGTCGCTATGGCCCTGGTCTGCACCGCGCCGACACTCCTGGCCGCATCGGCCAAAGCAGGCAGGTATTTACAGACCGGATCAGCGGAGCAGATCTGCTTAAAGGTAGCTGTTGAGCCGATAATAATCCGATCGTCGGACGCGCTGATCTGATCAAATCCGAGTCCGGTTAGATCAACGAGATAGTCGGGCGCAAGCAGATCAGCCCTGATGTTTGGAATCAGATCGGTGCCTCCGGCCAGCACTAATGTCCTGGCGCCGGCATGTTCCGCCAGCATATTGAAGGCATGATCCAGGGTTTCCGGTGTCAACAAACAGAAATTTTTCATCTCTATCCTCCGTTCTGTCTCGTATGTGGCCTCTAGCTAAGGGATAACCCCTCGAATAGTTTTTCTGGGAAGGAGCCCCGTTTTTTTATCAGGATGAGCAAGGCGCCTTTAATTTTATAATACCAAATAAATAAGGGCGTGTCTTTGTATGTTTCTCATAAAATAACATTGATCATATGTGACGCGATCATAAAATTACAAAATTGACAGAAAAAATAATCAGGTCGGGGGACAACAGAACAACTACCAGCTGCTGTAAACAACTTCTCCTCTGAAAAAGGTTTTTAAAATTTCTACCCCGTCAATTGAAAGCGGATCAGCCTGGAAAAGATCCTCCCCAACAACTACCAGGTCGGCGTATTTTCCCACCTCAATAGAACCGGTTTTCTCCTCAAGGAATAAAGCATACGCATTATTAATCGTGAAGCCTCTCAACAAAGCAATGAGTGAAGCACGCTCACCTTTATTCAACAGCCAAGTGGGATCATCGATATGTGTTATATCTTCCACTCCGTAGTATTCGGCGTTGTTGAGGTTTCTCGTCATGCCGGATTCGATAGCCCATAGCGGGTTCGGAACAGGCGTTACCGGATAATCGGACGAAATGGTTACCATAACACCGGCATCGAAAAACGATTGCAGCGGATATTCATACTCCGCCCTCTCCCCTAGAAAGTGAAAATCAACTTCTTCCCACCAGCCTGGCTCTTTCAAATGCCACCAGGGATGCACATTGGCGATGACCCCTAGCTCACTGAATCGATTTATATCTTCAGGCGAGACTAACTGCAAATGTGTTATTACGTTACGGTGATCTCCGGGCACCCTTTCAAGGGCATATTCAAGAGCATCAAGCGTTTCCCTGGTAGCCCTATCGCCAATGGAGTGAAAATGCATCTGCAACCCCTCGCCGTTAAGCGCCATGATTGCTTCTCTCAATGCTTCCATATCATTCCAAGAGAACACGCCAAAATGATTATCGCCAAAACCTGCAGTCACCTCATACGGCTCCAGCAATTTGGCGGTACCACCTTCTACGACGCCATCAATAAATACTTCACCTGCTCCGATTACCTTAAACAAATCGGAATCATATGTCTGGCTCATTTGGATAACCTGCTCAATTTGCGAATCCAAAGGTTCGTCTTTTCTGGTGTCGAGCGGGGCGCCGGAGCGTACCCACATATTTAGCTCACCTTTGTCTTCAAGCTGCTTTATAACATCGAACATCCGGTCATCCCAACCGGCATTATAAACACCGGTATAGCCCAAACTATGCATAAATTTCTGAAATGCTCTCATTCCCTCCATAAGCTGCTCAGCAGTAAATTCCTGTTTCGGCAATAATTGAATAGCGGCTCCCTTAAGTGTGCCCCATAGTTCCCCGGTAGCCTCGTCCTTTTCAATTATACCTCCCTCAGGACTAGGTGTGTCCTCGGTAATTCCAGCCTGCTCAAGGGCTTTACTGTTTACCCATGCGCTGTGCCCGTCATAAGACCTGAGAATAACGGGTATATCGGGGCTGATTTCATCCAAGTGCTCCTTCCTGGGGCCTCGGGTGGTCTCTTCGCCATCAAAGGCGCCTACCGACCATCCGGCGCCAAAATAAGCATTAAGCCCGGGGTTGCTTTCAATAAACTCCCGAATATCCGCAAGCTTAGCCGCTTTATCATCCGTCCAGTTCAGGCTGATACTATAACGTTCTCTCAACGCTATTCCGGGCGGGTGCGTATGCGAGTCGATAAAACCCGGCAACACCATCTTACCGGCCAGATCAATAACCTCAGTGTTATCGCCTATATATCCCTGTACTTCGGTATTACTGCCTACAGCAATTAATTTGCCATTTTTAACGGCCAGGGCTTCCAACACAGTATCTGCAGCATCAGCGGTATAGATTACACCATTTGTCAAAACCAAATCTGCTGTCTGTTGCGCCTCTTCTGCCACGCGACAAGAGATGAAGAGCCACGTCAATATAATCATGGTCCCCAGTAAAACCAATGTTAATCCCTTTTTCTTCACTTGTTTACCCTCTCTCTCTTTAAATTTTTTTTAATAGCAGCGAAACACCGGCTCATCCTTAACAGTATTGTTCAAACAAGTGATGATCGCATGTTCCTAACCCTCCTGTTCCGCATTTTTACATCATTTGATCAAGTATAGAGACTTAATACTATACGCCTCAAAACAGGTCAGATTTTGTGCGTAACGTCCCTATAAGTTCATCTCAGAATCGATCTGCCCTCTCAACCGGTTAAATTGATCAGAGCGTCCACCGCTACCGGGCGGGAACCTTCCAGGATCACCGGGTTTAAGTCAATTTCCTTTATCTCCGGATGCAGCAGGGCAGCAAATCCCAAGGTTTGC
>JAGXSR010000043.1 GCA_018333405.1 Dethiobacter sp.
TTTTTTCCCCATCCACATAAATTTCCAAAGCGTCCTTAACCTCGATACCCAGAGTTCTTCGTAACTCAATGGGGATAACGACTCTTCCCAGTTCATCTACCTTCCGTACGATACCTGTTGACTTCAACATTATTTCCTCCCCTTCTACATTTTACGACAATATGTGCGCAGCCCTATTATACCAGTAATTTACATGACTAGTCAATATCATTTTTCCATAAAAATCATTGCATGCAATATGTTGTAGGGGAAGCGACCGCCCTTGCTTGACAGCCTGCTTTAGTTTGGTATAATAGCGTCATCTTCAAAGGTTTCACAAAGGGAGGCGCTATATTGTCCGGGTTTGAGACATTTTACATAACCACACCGATCTATTATCCAAGTAATAAGTTGCATATTGGCAATGCATATACTACGGTAGCAGCCGATGCCTTGGCCCGTTTTAAACGATCAACCGGACACAAGGTTTGGTTTCTTACCGGCACTGATGAGCACGGCCAGAAAATCCAGAGGCAGGCGGCTGAATCAGGCAAGAAGACCGAGGAATTTGTTGATGAAATCGTATCGTGGATCAAAGAGCTTTGGCGCGAGTTGGATATCAGCTATGACGATTTTATCCGCACTACTGAACCGCGCCATACTTCAAGTGTGGCGCGTATTTTTACCCGCTATATTGAACAGGGAGATATTTATAAAGGGAAATATGAAGGCTGGTACTGTACCCCTTGTGAAGCATACTGGCAGGAGAGGCAACTTCACGAAAATAGTTGCCCTGATTGTGGCCGCCAGGTTGAGTTAATTGCAGAGGATGCTTACTTTTTCCGGATGTCCCGCTATGCGCCGCGTTTAATGGAATATATCGAATCACACCCGGAATTTATTCAGCCGGTATCCCGTAAAAATGAGATGGTCAATAATTTTCTTAAGCCGGGTTTGGAAGATCTCTGTGTTTCGCGGACCTCTTTTGATTGGGGTATTCCCGTTCCAGGAGACCCTGGTCATGTCATTTACGTCTGGCTGGATGCTTTGAGCAATTATATTACCGCCCTGGGTTATGGGGAAAAAGACGGCCTCTTTGATAGTTTCTGGCCGGCGGATGTACACCTGATTGGGAAGGATATCCTGCGCTTTCATACTATTTATTGGCCGATTTTCTTGTTGGCGCTGGGTTTGCCGCTGCCCCGAATGGTATTCGGCCATGGGTGGCTGTTGCTGCAGGATGGCAAAATGTCCAAGTCTAAAGGCAATGTAGTTGACCCCCGGGTGCTTGTCGAACGCTACGGCTCAGACGCTGTGCGCTATTTTTTGCTGCGTGAAATTCCTTTTGGGCAGGACGGGGTGTTCGGCCTGGAATTACTGGTAAAAAGAATAAATACTGACCTGGCCAATGATTTGGGCAACCTAGTCAGCCGGACTGTAACTATGGTCGAACGATACTTTGGCGGTACTCTCCCGCAGCCGTCAAACGCAGATTATCCTGTTGATCAGGATCTGAAGGAGACGGCGCTGGAGACGCCAGGTTTGATGAAGGCGCTGATGGACGAGCTGAAAATCGGTGATGCCCTGGCGCAGCTATGGAAGCTGGTACATCGCAGCAACAAATATATTGACGAAAATGCGCCTTGGGATCTGGCCAAAGACCCTTCCCGCCGGGAGCGCTTGGCCACGGTTATTTATAACCTGGTGGAGAGCATTCGCTTTATTTCCGTTCTCCTTATTCCTTTCCTGCCCCGGACACCTGGACGGATATGGGAGCAGATTGATTTGCGGGATCAACCTCATCTGCAAAACCGGGACAGCCTGGAGATATGGGGCCAGGTTCAGCCCGGAAGCGTTGTCAGGCGCAAAGACGATCTTTTTCCCCGCCTTAATCTGAACGAAGAGCTGACTCGCGATGAAAAACAGGCTGCCGCGTGGGTAGAAAAGAGAAACGAAGATCAGTCAGAGCAGATCACTTTGGAACAATTTCAGCAGGTAGATATACGGGTGGCGCGGATCGTAGACGCCTCTCCGGTAGTGGGAACCGACAAGCTGCTGCGGGTGAAGTTAGATTTAGGCGCCGGTGAGGTGCGTCAGGTTATTGCCGGCATCGCCCGACATTGCCGCTCCGAAGATCTGCCCGGCCGTTTGGTTTTATTTGTGGCCAATCTTAAACCGGTTAAAATAAGGGGCCATATGTCTCAGGGAATGCTGTTGGCCGCAGAAGACGATCAGGGAAGATTGGTATTGACTACTGTGGCCGGAGATATTTCTGAAGGAAGTAAAGTATGTTAATGGGCCAGTATATTGACACACACGCACATCTTGATTTTCCTCAGTTTGAGGATGACTTGGATCAGGTGGTTGAGCGGGCGGGTCAGGCTGGGGTTGGTTCGATCATCAATGCAGGAACTACCGAAAAGAGTTCACGCAAAGTGGTGGAGTTAAGCGATCTTTATCCCTGGATCTGGGCCTCTGTCGGCGTTCATCCTCATTATACCGAAAAGGTTTCTGCTTTCTGGCTTAATACGCTGGAGCGCTTGGCTGCTAACCCGAAGGTTTTGGCGGTCGGGGAAACCGGATTAGATTATTATCGCTATCTGTCACCTCCGGATAGGCAAGAAGATGTTTTCAGGGAGCATATAAGGTTAGCCTGCCGTTTGAATAAACCACTGATTGTGCACAGCCGTTCGGCTAATGCTGAAACTGTGCGGATATTACGGGATGAACCGCTCCCCGGCAGAATAGGGGTGATGCACTGTTTTTCCGGTGACCGGAAGGAACTTCGCGCGTTTTTAGAGATCGGTTTTTTTATTTCTATAGCCGGACCGGTTACCTACCCCCGCTCACATGCTCTGCGTGATTTATTAAAAGATATCCCCCAGGATCGCCTGCTTTTAGAGACAGACAGCCCCTACTTATCTCCCCAGACTTACCGGGGTTTACGCAATGAACCTGCCTTTATTCGGGTTATCTATGATCGAGTCGCCTTGGTGTTAAATATTAAACCGGCGGTTTTGAGCGGTGTAATCCAAGAGAATGCGCTGCGCCTTTTCCCGGAGCTTGCCGGCAGGCATCGATAATTGTCTTGGGGCATAAAATAATCAGATGACAAAAGTAAGCGACCACTCAGGGAGGTAACAAGATGAAGAACTTGTATCACTCCGTCAGGTTTAAGGTGGAAGCGATAGGGTTTTGGGTCATAGCGGCAGCTACGATTACCGGAGCGCTCTTTTACTACAAAGAACCGGTTTTCTGCACGAAATCAGAGGAAGTGAGTCAAATCTGTTTGCCCGCTGTCCAATCAAAAGATCTATATCTCTCCTATTACCAGCAAGAGCAGGTTATAATGACAGATTTAGTCTTAGAGGTCAAAGCAGGATCGAATCGGGGCGGTGAATCCCTGTCCAGGGGTGAGCGCAGCTACATGGACGTGATCCAAGGATATGCTTCCTGGTATGGCGGTGCAGACGGCCTGGATGGACTACGAACTGCCAGCGGAGAAATATTTGATGCTGAGGCGTATACGGCCGCTCATCGCACCTTGTCCTTTGGCACTCAGGTAAAGGTAACTTATTTAAAAACCGGCAGAAGCGTAATTGTGCGTATTAATGATCGCGGTCCATTTAATCCCCGGCGAATAATCGATTTGTCCCGCTCGGCAGCGGCTGAAATCGGACTTCTTGCTGATGGTGTCGGACTGGTGCAACTGAATATCCTGCAATAAGAGGTTTGCTTAAGCTTATGTAAAATCTCATTTAGCGATCTTATTTTAATGGTCGGAGATCTGATCGCTTTATGAATAAGTCTTAGATATGTTAAAAGGGCAGTCCCTGTTGAGACAGCCCTTTAAAAGAGAGCGCTTCTTGTATGGACACTATTGGCAGATTACGCCGGTTTTACCGCTGAACAGCAATTCTGTTATCCTAAAAGACCCTGAAGCTTCATAGCCAAAGACATATCACCCTTAACTTTCAGTTTTCCGGCCATGAAAGCGGATGTCGCATTTAGCTTGCCGCTCATCATTGCATCAAAATCATCAGCGGTCATACTGATCGTGATGTTTGGGTTATCATGCACTGCTTCTTCCAGAGAGGCGCTGCCTTCTGCAACTTTC
>JAGXSR010000044.1 GCA_018333405.1 Dethiobacter sp.
TACACCTGTAGGGGCGAGGCGGCGCCTCGCCCGCAATTTCAGAATAGCAAAGGCGCGTCCTTCAGTGATCTGCGTTTGCGAGGAGGGAAAAAAATGCTGTTTGATCCGATCAAGATTGGCGATTTAGAACTAAAAAACCGCATTTGCATGCCGGCTATCCACCATTGCTATACCCCTGAAGGCCTGGTCAATGATCGCCTGATCAAATATTACGAGACGCGGGCGGCGGGCGGGGCGGCTCTGCTGATTGTCGGCGGCTGCACTGTTGATACTATCGGCGGCGGGCCGGTGATGATCGGTCTGCACGACGATCGCTTTATCGAGGGTTTGAGTGATCTGACCACAGCGGTGAAAGCAGCCGGGGCCAGGATAGCGGCCCAACTCTACCAAGCCGGAAGGTACACTCACTCCATGATCAGCGGCCGACAGGCGCTGGCCCCTTCAGCCATCCCCTCCCGTTTTACCCGGGAAACGCCCGGAGAAATGACCCTGGAAGATATTGATATGGTTATGGAAAGCTTTGTCGCCGCCGCTCTGCGGGCCAAGCAAAGCGGCTTCGACGCGGTGGAGATCATTGCCAGCGCCGGTTACCTGATCTGCCAGTTTCTATCGCCGGTTACTAACCAAAGGAGTGACCTGTACGGCGGGACATGGGAAAACCGCTGCCGCTTCGGCCTGGAGGTGATCAGCCGGGTCCGGGCAAAAGTGGGGCCGCATTATCCTATCCTGCTCAGATTGTCCGGTCATGATTTTGTCCCCGGCAGCAACACTAACAAAGAAGCAGCCGCTTTTGCCGTCGAGTCGGAAAAAGCGGGAGTGGATTTAATTAACGTCACCGGGGGCTGGCATGAAACCCGCGTTCCGCAGATTACCGGGGAGCTGCCCCGCGGCGGCTTCGCCTACCTGGCCCGGGGGATTAAAGAAGCGGTCCATGTTCCGGTTATCGCCAGTAACCGGATCAATGATCCCTTGACTGCGGAGCAAATTTTAAAGGACGGCCTGGCGGATCTGGTTAACCTGGGGCGGCCGCTCATTGCCGATCCCGATTTTCCGAACAAGGCGAAGCAAGGCCGATACGGCACCATCCGTCGCTGTATCGCCTGCAACCAGGGTTGTATGGATTCTGTCTTTACCTTGCAAAGTGTATTTTGCTCAGTCAACCCCTTAGCCGGGCGGGAAAATGAAATCAAGGTTACCCCGGCTAGCGAGCCGCTCCTGGTCCTGGTGGTGGGCGGAGGGCCGGCCGGGTTGGAAGCGGCCCGGATGGCAGCCCTGAGGGGACATCAGGTTACGCTATGGGAAAAAGCGCTCCGCCTGGGCGGGCAGTTGCTCTATGCCGCTATCCCCACCGGTAAGCATGAGTTTTCAACCCTGCTCGATTACTACAAACACGAGCTGACTGAACTCGGTGTCGAGATAGTACTGGACAAGGAGGCTTTGGCCGGGGATATTATCGCTTTTGGCGCCGGCGCGGTGATCCTGGCCACAGGAGCGGTGCCCTCAGGAGCTCCCTTCCCGGTGGCGGACCCGGCTAAAGTTGTGCCGGCTCAGAAAGTGCTGGACGGCTCAGTCAATCCCGGCAAGCGAGCGGTTGTGGTCGGCGGCGGCGCCGTAGGCTGTGAGACGGCGATCACGATCGCCGAAATGGGCACCCTCAGCGCCGAAACGTTGAAATTTTTAATCGAAAACGAAGCCGAGGAGATAGATACCCTTCGCCGGCTGCTCAACCGGGGCACCCGGCAGGTGGTTATCGTGGAGCAGTTCAAAGGCCTGGGACGCGATATAGGGATCAGCACCCGCTGGGTGGTCATGAAAAATATCCGCCGGCTGGGAATTAAAGTGATCGATGAAACAAAGGTCAAAGCGGTCACCACGGAAGGGCTGATCCTGGAAAAAGGCGGGGCAGAAACCATGCTTCCCGCCGATACTGTGATTTTGGCGGTAGGCGCCCGCTCTGAGAACACTCTTGCCGAGCAGCTGAAGGAGAAGGTGCCGGAGCTGTATCTGGTAGGCGACGCAGTGGCCCCGCGCAAGATCACCGAAGCGATCCGCGAAGGGTTTGAGGCTGCGCTAAAAATCAGGTAAGCGGCGGGGCAGAGGGCCTGAAACGAGGAAGATGTTTTCCCTGCCTGTGCCTTGCGCCGCGGGCGCAAGGCACAGGGCAAAATCTACCGCCCCCGGATAAAATCTTCCGTCATCTGGCAAGCCAGATAGTCCGGATACTGCTCGGGCGGATGTTTGGAGAAATAAGCCGACGGGCCGATCAGCACTCCGCCCTGGCCCCGGTCCAGAGCAAGCCGGCAGCAGCGCACGGCGTCAATGGCAATGCCGGCCGAATTGGGAGAGTCCTCCACACTTAAGCGAAGCTCCAGGTTGATCGGCACATCCCCGAAAATGCGGCCTTCCATGCGCAAAAAACAGACCTTATTATCTTTCTGCCAGGGCACATAATCACTGGGTCCGATATGTATATTCCGGTCAGGCAAGCGGGTGGCCGCCGCCGACTGCACCGCTTCCGTCTTGGAGATTTTTTTCGAAGTCAGCCGGTCACGATTGAGCATGTTCAAAAAATCGGTATTCCCGCCCGTATTTAACTGGTAAGATCGGTCCAGGGTGACCCCGCGCCGGTAAAACAGGTCGGTCAGCGTACGGTGCAGGACGGTAGCGCCCATCTGTGATTTGATATCGTCCCCGATCAGGGGCAGCCTTTTAGCCGCAAACCTGTTTGCCCAGTCGGGGTCACTGGCTATGAACACCGGGATATTGTTAATAAAAGCCAGGTCGGCCTCCAGAGCGCATTGCGCGTAAAAACGGGTCGCCTCTTCCGATCCCACCGGCAGGTAATTGATCAGGATCTCCGCGCCGGAGTTTTTTAGGATCTCCACCACCTCTTCCATGGTCGGCTCCGGGGCGGGGCTAATCACAAAAGTGTACTCCGCTTCGTAGCGGCGCATATGGTCCGCTACACCGTCCAGCACGCGCCCCATTTGCACCTTCGGTCCGCCGGCCGGTATATCGGGGTAAAACAGCGCGGCGCAGTTGGGCGGTGCGCTGATCGCTTCCCGCAGCTCCCGGCCTACTTTGCGGGCATCTATATCCAAAGCGGCCACCACATCAATATCATACGGTTTATACCCGCCCAGGTCCCAATGCATCAGGCCAACGGCATCTGCACTGTCTTTTGTGCCGTAGTAATGAATACCCTGGATCAGCGCGCCGGCGCAGTTGCCGACACCGACCAGCGCTATTTTAATTTTTCCCATATCACAACTCCTGTTATCAGATTAGCCTTTTGACTGCCTCAGGGATAATTATAACGCAAACCATGCTTTTAGGCTAACCCCTTGTCGTTTTCAGGCGGCCCATTTTCATAAGCAGTATGCTTGCCTGTATAAACGGCATTTGCTGTTACAGCCAGGTGACATCGCCGTATAGATTTAAGTTCAAAGAGCGGGAAGCAAATTTGCGATACTGATCCTGCTCGGTTTCCACATCGGTGGAGCTGCCATGCCCGGGAAAGATGCGGGTGCCGGCAGGCAAGGCAAATATCTTTTCGGTAATCGAGCAAAGGATCTGCTGAAATTCAGCAGGTGAGCCGGTTTTGCCCGGCCCGCCGGGAAAAATGGTATCACCCGCCAAAAGAAAGCCGTTCACCTTAAAACATAAACTGCCCGCAGTATGCCCGGGAGTGTGCAGGACCTTTAAGATTAACCGGCCGCATACAACCTCGTCGCCGTCTTTCAGCAAACGGTCCGGCGGCAGGGGCAAAACGCTGCCCTCCGCCCCGTGGGAGGCTACCGGAATATTCAGCTTTTCTTTCAACTCTTCCAAAGCTAAGGTATGGTCGGCGTGACCGTGGGTTATCAGGATTAAGCGAGGGCTTGTTCCTTTTAGTTGCGCGGCGATCAGGTCGGCTTCTCCCGGCGCGTCCACCAGTACGCTCTCCCCCGTCTCCCGACAGACGGCGATGTAGGCGTTGGTTCCGAAAGGCCCCAGCTCCAGCCTGGTCAATTTCAGCCGCTTGTCTGCGGCCAATGTTTCAATCTTACCCATTTGAGATCGCTCCTCTCCCCGGCAGTTTATTTCTGTTGCCATCACTTGAGCAATAAATTAATTCGGTATAACCTGTCTTTGATCCTTTGTTTGAGCGGATATGAGCGGATATGTGCGGCGCCGGCCTTCAACCGGGGGCTCTTAAGCGAAACGGTTTGAATCCTGCTCCCCGCTCACCATTGCCCCGCAAATGGAATAAAATAAAACGACAAAAAAGGATATTTTAAGACAATATAGAAGTAGTAAACTTAAAATGGTATTTAAAACCGGGCGCCGGTTTTTGGATGAGCAGGCGCGGGATGAAGCGGATAAATGCGCAATATAAGCAAAAATTAAAAATGCTTGACTTTTCTGCTAAAATGTGTCAAATTACAACTTAAGTGGACCAAAAAGGCAAAACCGTCGAAAGATGGCGACGCAAAGCTACAGGGGCTAGAAGCTAAAACAGACGAGCTAACGCCAGCCAGCTGCCGGTTCTAAAGGCAAAAGCTTAAAGCCCCTGACTGAACCTACAGCAGGGGTATTTTATTGAGCGGCGGGCGCAAAGACCGGCCATGAATTTTGTACTGTTACGATTTTTCAGGTTTTACCATTGAAGGAGGTTGACCCTTGATCTCAAGAGTAAACAGCTTACGTATCGGCGCACGTTATTTTGTGGCGGCAACCCTGATCTTATCGCTCCTGGTTTCCTCTTTCGGTATTGAGCGCTTTTCCTTGGCGCAGGGCGCGGAGGAAACAGTGGAAGAACCAGTTGTTGTGGAAAATAATCACAGCGGCGAAAACGTTGAACCGCCGCCGCAATCCGGTGAGACTCCGGCTGAAAACCCGGAAGGCGAGGCAAGTATAAGCACAGAACAGCCCGACGCCCAAAGCGAACCGGCAGGGACCACGAGTCTTGTCATCCCTGTCACCGGTGTGACGGTAACGCCGGAAACGGCGACCATCAATGTTGGAGGCACAGTAGCGCTTACCGCCGCGGTTGAGCCTGCGGAGGCCACAAACCAAGCCGTCGCCTGGGCTTCCGACAATGAAGCGATAGCCACGGTAGATGCCACTGGCCTGGTCACCGCTGTCGCGGCCGGCGCGGCCACCATCACCGCCGCCACGGCTGAAGGCAACTTTACCGCCACCGGCACGATAAGCGTGTTCGCAAACGACAACTTCGTCAACCGGGTTGTATTAAGCGGGTTAAGCGGGAAGATCTCCGGGGGCAATGCCGGGGCGACCAAAGAGAGCGGCGAGCCGAACCACGGCGGCAATATCGGCGGC
>JAGXSR010000045.1 GCA_018333405.1 Dethiobacter sp.
AGCGAGTGCTAGTTGAGGTTTGGCGTTTATAGCCGTTCCATGTTTTATCCAGGCCATGGTCCTGGACCTGCCGCTCCTGCTTCTACAACCCCCGTCGAATCCATACGCCCCCATATTCGGATTAGTACTGCTTTCCCTTGAAAACCCGCTCCATATCGCGGCGGCTTTCCCGCTCGGCGATAGTTTGCCGCTTGTCATAAGATTTTTTGCCGCGGCCTAAACCTAACTCAATTTTAACCAGGCCCTGTTTCAGATAAATCTTTAGAGGAACCAAGGTATAGCCCTTCTCTTTAACCTTGCCGGCCAGGCGCCCGATTTCCACTTTGCGCATAAGCAGCTTTCTTATGCGCAACGGTTCATGGTTAAAACGGTTGCCTTGCTCATAGGGGCTGATATGCATATTATACAGAAAAAGCTCGCTGTTTTCAACCCGGGCATAACTGTCTTTCAGATTAACTCTGGTAAGGCGCACGGATTTGACCTCCGTGCCGGTCAGGATAATACCCGCTTCAAATGTTTCATCGATATGATAATCATGCCGCGCTTTGCGGTTGCTGCTAATCAGTTTTTCCACGATAATAGGCTCCGGCTATCCTAAGGTATTGCTGCCGCGGACAAAAAAACCCAGCCGTCTGAAACACGAGCGGATAGGGTCGGCAGGTTTCCATCTCCTGTAAATATGATAACACCGTGATTGGTGTGCGTCAAGAGATCTTTTCTCTTCCACTTCTTACGACCACCCCGCCCTGACGGGCACCCCTCCAAGGGAGGGGAATGCTCTCACTTCTCATACGGCCGGCCCCACCCTTCCATGTAGACAATTTCTTTAAGCTCTTTGCTTGACCGGGGAGAGGGCAGGCGCTCGGGCACTCCGAGAGGAGAGATGGCGACAATCCGGTATTCAGGCGGAACCTGCAGCGCAGCCCTGGCCTTAGCCTCATCAAACCAGCAGACCCAGCAGGTGCCCAAACCTTCAGCATAAGCCGCCAGCATCATCTGATGCATAGCCAGGCCGGCATCCAGCAGATAGTATTCCTTGCCATCCTGGTTTCCGGACTGAGCGGGGTCAGCACAAACTACGATCACCACCGGCGCCTGTTCACGCACAGCCTTAAGCGCCGGGTTATTGGGGGGTAAACTGGCTGCCAGCCGCTCTTTTCCGGCGGGATCCTGAATAACGATAAATTTCCAGCACTGCAGATTACTCCAGGACGGAGAAATGCGGCCCGCATTGAGGATCTTGGTCAGCAGGTCCGCAGGCACAGGGTCAGGCTTGTATTTACGGATGCTGCGTCGCCCTTCCAGGGCTTGATAGAGATCCATCGTGTTCTTCCTCCTCATTTTTTACCTGTTGTTTGCCTGCTGATCCTTCCGCCGGGCACGGCACGCTCAAACCTTTATCCTCTTTTTGGTGCGCCCTTGAGTGGCCGGCAGGGCGAAGGTCAGTTTTCCGTCGGCGGTATTTACCCTGACGACTTCAATCTCCATCCGGTCGCCGAGGCGGTAGCTTTTTCGGCTCCGCTCCCCGACCAAGGCGGCTTGCTTTTCCTGGTAAACATAGTAATCATCACCCAGGTCGGCGATCGGGATCATTCCTTCTACCGTGTTTTCCAACTCGACAAATAAACCGAAGTTGGCCACTCCGCTAATTAGGCCGGGGTATATTTCACCGATCTTGTCGGCCATATAGCGGGCTTTCATCAGCTCTTCATCGGCCCGTTCCACTTCCATGGCCGCCCGTTCCCGCTCGGAAGCCTGCTGGGCGATAACCGGCAAACGAGACTTATATTTAGCCATTCGACTTGCCTTCAGCCCATTTCCGGACAGGGTTTCTTTCAAAATCCGGTGCACCACCAGATCGGGATAGCGACGGATGGGTGAAGTAAAGTGGCAGTAAAACAAAGAGGCCAAGCCGAAGTGGCCTTCATTTTCCGCGCTGTAGCGAGCCTGGGGCAGGGAGCGCAGCATCAGGAAGCGGATCAGTCTCTCTGCCGGTTTCCCCTTGGAGCTCTCCAGCAGCAACTTTAACTGGGAGGGCTTCAGTTCTTTCTTACGGGTTATATCAGACAAGCCCAACAGGGAAAGGGTTTCTTTCAGCGCAGCCAGCTTTTCCTCCGTGGGCACAGCATGAACCCGGTAGAGGCAGGGGATCTTCTCCCGGGCCATGTGTCCGGCTACTGTTTCGTTGGCCAGGATCATAAATTCTTCAATCAGCGACTCAGAGCGTCCCGTGTGATGCCGTATAATTTGCACCGGATTTCCGTCATCGTCTAAAATAATTTGCGCTTCGGGCAGGTCTAAATCCAGGGATCCACGCTGCAGACGCCGGCGGCGCAGAACGGAGGCTAACCGGCCCATCTGCTGAAGTGTTTCGCCGAGAAAAGCGTGTTCCAATAGCTTGCCGTCTTCGCTTCCTTCCAGAAAGGCTTCCACCTGCGGATAAGTCAGCCGCTCGGTTACCCGAATCACACTAGGGGTTAAGCTGTAGCCGGCGACTTCACCTTCCCGGTTCAGATCTATGAAAACAGACAAAGCCATCCGGTCGCGGCCGGCTTTCAAGCTGCACAGCTCTTCAGACAAAAGCGGCGGGAGCATATGTATAACCTGATTTACCAGGTAGGTGCTGGTGGCTCGCTTGAAAGCCTCGCGGTCCAGCGGTTTTCCCGCCCGGACATAATAAGAAACGTCGGCGATATGCACTCCGAGGCGAAAAGAGCCGTCCGTCATAGTTTCTAAAGATACAGCGTCGTCAAAATCACGGGCGGACTGGCCGTCTATAGTGACCATGGGCAGCGCGCGCAGATCGCGGCGAGTTTCTTCGACAACTGCCATCGATATGCTCTCCTCCCCGGGCATACGCTTAACCTCTTCCAAAACATCATCCGGAAAATCCATCGGCAGATCATATTTGCGGTGCAGAGAGAGCTGCTCTGCCTGGGTGGATCCGGCCTGCCCAAGCCGCTCCACGACTTTCCCCCGGGATAGTTTATGGCCTCGGGCCCAGGTTTCTATTTCCAGGACAACCTTGTCCCCAGGTTTTGCCATATTTTTCCCTGCGCTGACTTCGATCTCCTGAAAAAGCCTCTGGTCATCGGGGAGAACGTAGCAGCGCTTCCCCTGTTGCTTGAGCGTGCCTACCAGCCTGCTGTAACCGCGCTGCAGGATGCCGATCACTTCACCCTCGCGGCGGCGGCCGATCCCTGATATCAGCCGAATCATCACACGGTCACCATGCACCGCGTCGTTGAGACTACGGGAGCGGATATATATATCTTCTTCCTCTCCGTCCGGGCGCAGGAAAGCAAACCCACGCCGGTTTCCCTGCAGTACGCCAGTCAGGCAATCCGAACGCCGGGGCAAACCAAAATGGCCGCGCACCGATTTTATAAGGAGCCCTTCTTCCAGCATCAGCTCCAGTTCCCGGGCCAGGATTTTGCTTTCCTGCCCTTGCAGCCCCAAGGCCTGGGCCAGCTGCTTTACGCTCAAGGTTCTTTGCCGGCTTTCGGCCAGCAGCTCTTCGATCTGTGCGCGCAGTTTATAGATTGATGATTGGTGGGTCATCCGGTTATAATCCGATCTCTTTCGCGATATTCTGCATCGCCGTCAGGCTGATGCCGACAAACTGTTCAAGAGTTAAACCCAACTCGCCGCAGCCTTCGATCTGCCTCCGGTTAGCGCCCCGGGCAAAGCTTTTCTCCTTGAACCGGTTCAGCACAAAATCCACATCTATGGCTGATAATTTCCTTTCCGGATGGATCAGCGCCGCGGCCACCAGCAGCCCCGTTACCGGATCCACGGCGTACAGCGCTTTATCCATGACGGTTTCGACGGCAAATCCTAAGGCGTCGTTGTGCGCTTTTACCGCCTGGACCAGCGCGGCAGGACAGCCCTTATCCTCCAGAAGCTGCGCCCCGGCCAGGCCATGCTGCTCCGGGGTATGCACAGTCTGATCGTAGTCTACATCATGAAGCAGCCCGGTCAGCGCCCACAATTCGGGATCTTCTCCCAATCGTTCGGCCAACCGGCGCATGACCGCCTCCGTCGCCAGCATATGATTGATCAGGTTTTTATTTTTT
>JAGXSR010000046.1 GCA_018333405.1 Dethiobacter sp.
GGCGAGCCGCCATACAGGGGTGTACTCAGCCACGGCTGGGTGGTGGACGGGGAAGGGCGTAAAATGTCTAAGTCTTTGGGCAATGTGATCGCCCCGGAAGAGATAATCAAACAGTACGGCGCCGACATTTTACGGCTATGGGTCTCTTCCGCTGATTTTACCAGCGATATCCACCTGTCCGCCGATATCCTGCGGCAGCTGACGGAAGTGTACCGCAAGATCCGCAATACTTGTCGGTTTCTTTTGGGCAACTGTTTTGACTTTGACCCGACGCAGCAGTCTATTCGATATGAAGCTTTGGCTGAACTGGACCGCTGGGCTCTCTGCCGCCTGGATAACCTGGTCAGGCGGGTAACCAGGGCTTATGAAGAATATGAGTTCCATATCGTCTTCCACGCCCTGCATAACTTCTGTGTGGTGGACTTAAGCAGTTTTTACCTGGATATCCTCAAAGATACTTTGTACTGTGAAAAAGCGGACAGTCCCGCCCGGCGCTCGGCGCAAACGGTGATGTGGTTGATTATGGAAACCATAACCAAACTGATGGCGCCTATTCTTACTTTTACCGCCGACGAGCTGTGGCAGCTGCTGCCCGGAAAGCGACCGGCAAGTATTCAGGTCTGTGACTGGCCTGTGCCCGATCCGCAGTGGAACGATCGTGATCTTGGTCGCCGCTGGGAGATCTTGCTGGAGGTGCGGGAAGAGGTAACCCGGGCTTTAGAACAGGCGCGCAAAGAGAAGATCATCGGCGGATCCCTGGAAGCCTCGGTCAGCCTTTGGGCCGGCGGCGATCTCTACCCGCTCCTGAAAGAGTATCACCTCTTTTTGTCCGCTTTATTTATTGCTTCGAACGCAGAGCTGTTTCCGGACATGGGAGAGCTCCCTGCCGGCGCGGTCCCCGGCCAGAAGCTAAATTTAAAGATACAAGTTACCCGGGCCCCCGGCGGCAAATGTCCGCGCTGCTGGATATTCAGCGAGCGTGAGGAGGAGCTGTGCTCCCGCTGCGCGGCAGTGATCCGGTAGCGCCAGTGATCGGGGTTGTTGATCATGATTGCCTCGGACCTTGGCGGCAGTGTAAGGCCAGCTGCCGCCTCTACTTCCCCTGCAAGAGGTGAACGGCAAATCCGCCGATTTGCTCTTTTAAGTAGATTGCCGCTACCGGCCCGCCCGCCGGACCCTTGGCGGTGGAATCGTCTACCTCTATGCCGTTGCGCTCAAGGTATGCTATGGCCCTGGGCAGAGAATTGGTTTTTATGGCGATATGGCCATTGGCGCCCAGTCCGCTGCTTTTGTTTACCTCTATAATCGTTCCCGCAAAATTTGAGCCGGCGCCTTCCTTTATCGGCAGGTTAAATATGGCCGCAAATCTTTTAGCGATACTAAGGGATCTGTCGGCATCGGCAGCATTTATGCCGATATGGGCAAGATCAAAGCCTAGCGTGACCCGCACGGCTTCCGCTGTGAGCCGGGTAATCTCCCTGAAATTGCCGCTTAAAATTAAGTCGTCCTTGACCATCCAGCTTCCCCCGCAAGCCAGTACGCTGCCGAGTGAAAGGTAGTCCATTAAATTTTTCTGATCGATCCCTCCGGTGGGCACAAATTTAATCATCTTATAAGGGGCGCTGATTGCTTTTAGGGTATTTATCCCACCTGATGCTTCAGCGGGAAAAAACTTTACTGTTTCCAGGCCAAATTCAAGCGCCATCTCCAGATCAGTCGGGCTGCTGCAGCCCGGAGTGATCGGAATATTGTGCTCCAGGCAATGTTTGACCACCTTAGGGTTAAAGCCGGGGGTAACGATAAACTTTGCGCCTGCGGCTATGGCTTGATCGGCCTGCTGAATATTCAATACAGTGCCGGCGCCGACCAGCACCTCCGGCAGCTCTGCCGTGATATTTTGAATAGCCTGCGCCGCCGCCGCGGTGCGAAAGGTGATCTCGGCCAGCGGGAGCCCGCCCGCCAGCAAGGAGGCGGCCAGCGGCACGGCATCTTTGGCCTCGTCGATCTTGACTACCGGGACAATTCCTAAATTGCCTATTCTTTTTAGAATTTCGTTCATCGCTACTGCTCCTCGCTAGTTTAAATGTAGTTGTACCGATGCTTCTTAAATCCCTGCGGCTTGCCGCTTTCTCTGTTTGATCAGTATTAACATTTCTGTTTAAATAACCTAAATTCCTGCAAAGCATCAGAATTCAGAATCCAGAATTCAGGATTCAGAAAGTGAAACGCATGATCATGGGCTTTCAGCAATTTGCCAATGCCGTTTAAAATTCCGCGCTCATGCAGATACAAAAATATGAAAAAGGGCAAGGCTGCTGATAATGGCCTCTGAGCTTCAGTTCTAAAATTTTAGATAAAATTAAATTTTAGAAAAAAGGAATATTCATACTAAAAAAGAATATTTTAAAAAGTATGATCTGTTAAAAAATAAACAAGGAGGCACAGCTACCGATGGATCCGTTATGGTTAAAAAATTATCCGGTTCGCTGGAGGTTGGATTACCCCGAGCTGTCCATGTATGACTACATGAAAGAGACCACCACCAAATACCCGGATCTGGTCGCCCTGGTCTTTTTCGGCAACGAGATCACTTATCGGCAGATGCAGGAAAATATTGACAGGACCGCGGCCGCCCTGGTTGCCTTAGGGGTAGGCAAGGGCGATCGGGTGGCCCTGATGTTGCCTAACTGCCCGCAGTATGTTTACAGCTACTATGCCTGCATGAAGCTGGGGGCGATCGTCGTGCAGATGAATCCGCTTTATATGCCCAATGAGGTTGAATTTATTCTTAAAGATTCAGGAGCGAAAGTTTTCTTCGGCGTGGACGCCATGTTTGCTTCCTTTAACGCGGTGCGGGAGAAGGTCCCGGTGGAGCACGCGGTGGTTGTCCGCCTGCTCTGGACTGACGTGGAAGGAGACAACCTGTTTGCCGATGAGCTTTTGCAGCAGGACCTGCCGGAATCGCCCCGGGCGGAGATCGATCCCAAAGAAGATGTGGCCGTGTTCCAATATACCGGTGGAACTACCGGATTTCCCAAAGCGGTGATGCTGACTCACTTTAATTTAAGCGCCAATGTGACCCAGATCAGGGAGTGGCTGACCGACTGGATTGAAGAAAAGTTCGGCGCCGGAGTCACTCAGTATTATGGCGTGGGCATTCTGCCCTTTTTCCATTCCTATGGTATGACCTGTGTGATGAATACGG
>JAGXSR010000047.1 GCA_018333405.1 Dethiobacter sp.
GGCAAACAACCCGGTTTAATTGAACGATACGGCGCCGGAGTGGCTCTCGGAAATTCGCCGCAACTGATTGCGGACATCCTGGAAAAAATAATTGGCGGTTATAAAATCAGTTACCGCCTTTCGGAGGAACAGCTTAAACAATTCAGTCGAAAATACCTGGCTGAGAAAATGCTTAGCCTGATCATGGAGTGGAAATGGAGTCGCCGGGTGGCTCAAGATGATCCGAAAAATAAAACAGCTGGTTAAAAGCAATAAACTGCTTTGCATGAAGGCTAAAGGGCGATCTATCTGCTTGATATAAGATCGCTTGCTCATGCCAACAACCTTTTGCCGGCCGAATAAGCGCTTTTGTTCACTTTGTTTTCCATTCCGTACTATCATTACTCAGCTTTGATAAAATTTGAACATATTAAATAAGCGAGGGATGCTCAATGTTAACTGACAAAGGAAAAGTGGCAGTAATCGGACTTGGTTATGTCGGGTTGCCTTTGGTTATCGATTTCTGCGCAGCCGGCATACAGGTTTTAGGTTTTGACATTGACGAGAAGAAAGTGAGAACCCTGCAAAAAGGAAAAAGCTATATCGATTACATAGCCGCGGAAAACATTGCCGGTTTTATTTACAGCGGAGTTTTTGCGCCTACATCGGATTTCAGCCGCCTGCGAGAGGTTGAGAGCATCATCATTACTGTGCCCACGCCGTTGAATGAATACCGGGAACCGGACCTGAGCTTCATAGTGGAGACTGCCGAAACGATCGCCGCTCATTTGCAAAAGGGGCAGTTAATCGTGCTGGAAAGCACCACTTATCCCGGGACAAGCCGGGAAGTGGTGCTGCCGCTGCTGGAAAAATCAGGCTATAAAGTGGGGCAAGATTTCTTTCTGGCGTATTCACCTGAACGGGTTGACCCCAACAACAAAAATTACCGGGCAAATGATATTCCCAAACTGGCCGGCGGTATTACCGGGCTCTGCCGTGACAAGGTGATCGACCTCTACAGCCTCGTTTTTAAGAAGCTTGTGCCTGTTTCTTCGGTCGAGGTGGCTGAAGCAGGCAAGCTGATGGAAAACATCTTTCGCAGCGTCAATATCGCCATGGTCAACGAGATGAAACTGCTGTTTGACCGAATGGGTATTGATATCTGGGAAGTGATTGCCGCTTCTTCGACGAAGCCCTTCGGATATATGCCTTTTTACCCGGGGCCCGGTCTGGGTGGTCACTGCCTGCCGATCGATCCCTTTTATCTGACCTGGAAGGCTCGTAGTTACGATTTCAGCACCCGCTTTATCGAGCTGGCCGGAGAGATTAACAGCGCCATGCCTTACCACGTGGTACAGAAGACAGCGGATGCCTTAAACGAGCGGGGGAAAAGTGTGAAAGGATCCCGGATACTCATTCTGGGCGTGGCCTATAAAAAGAACGTGGATGATGTCCGGGAATCACCGGCCCTTAAAATAGCTGCTCTCCTGGAAAAAAAAGGAGCCCAGGTTTGCTATCATGATCCGCATATCCCTGAGATCTGCGGCTTGCGTCATTACCCTGATCTGGTCAAGAGGTCGCTCCCCTTATCCGAAGAGCTGTTGCGGACGGCGGACGGTGTGCTGATTGTTACCGATCACGATTCTATTGATTACGATTGGGTTCTGCAGAATAGCAATCTGGTTATTGATACCCGGAACTGCGTGAAAGGTCAAGGCAGCGACAAGCTGATTAAAGCATAAGCCGAGGAATCATGAAAAAGACGAAACAGATATTAATCACCGGATGCGCCGGATTTATCGGTTTTCACCTGGCCAGGAGACTTCTGGAAGAAGGAGAGACGATCGTTGGGCTGGATAACCTAAATAACTACTATGATGTGCAATTAAAAGCAGACCGCTTAATACTGCTGCGGAATTATAAAAACTTTACTTTTACCAAGGCCTCATTGGAAGACACAAAATTGTTGGTTGAATTATTTGAGGCTTACCCCTTTGAGCGGGTGATTCACCTGGCGGCGCAGGCCGGGGTGCGCTACAGCCTGCAGAATCCGCACGCCTATATCGAGGCCAACCTGACCGGTTTTTTAAACATCCTGGAGGGTTGCCGGCGAACCGCGGTCAGACACCTGATTTATGCCTCTTCCAGCTCGGTATACGGGGCGAATACTAAAATGCCCTTTTCAAGGCATCACAATGTGGATCACCCGGTTAGCCTTTATGCGGCCACCAAGAAAGCGAACGAGCTGATGGCCCATACCTACAGCCATCTCTACGGGTTGCCGGCAACCGGCTTGCGCTTTTTTACCGTGTATGGTCCCTGGGGAAGGCCCGACATGGCCCTTTTTATCTTTACCCGGGCCATCCTGGAGGGGAAACCGATAAAAATATTTAATTACGGGCAAATGAAGCGCGATTTTACCTATGTTGACGATATCGTCGAAGGGATTACCAGGCTCATCGACCGCATCCCCGCCCCTAATCCTTCCTGGAGCGGAGATGCGCCCGATCCGGGCTCAAGTTACGCTCCTTACCGGATTTATAATATCGGCCACAACAAGCCCGAAGAGCTTCTGCACTTTATAGCGGTTCTGGAAAAAGAGCTGGGGAAAAGGGCAACAAAGGAGTATTTACCCCTGCAGCCCGGTGATGTGGTGGAAACTTGCGCCGATATCGACGACCTTTACCAAGATACCGGCTTCAAACCGGTCACCCCGATCGAGGAAGGGATTGCTGAATTTGTAACTTGGTACCGATCGTATTATGGAATCTAATTACAGAACCCTGGAGTTTACGATTAACAATGCAATAAACGCTCTGTCATCGCGGGACTTCAGCAAATCTTTGAAGAGTGAGGTGGAAGTCGAGCATCTGCTCGACAAAAATGTTGATAAAAGTAAGTATAATAGTGCCGGTTTATAATACGGACAGCTTCTTAGAAAAGTGCCTGGATAGTATTGTTAATCAAACGCTCCAAGAAATCGAGATCATTTTAATTGATGATGGTTCCAAAGATAGCTCGTTGAAAATATGTACTGAATATCAAAAGAAGGATAGCAGAATTAAAGTTTTCGCGATACCGAATTCAGGTGTTTCTGTCGCCAGGAACATTGGTTTGGATCATGCCGCCGGCGAATATATTGGCTTTGTAGATTCAGACGACTGGATTGAAAAGGAGATGTTTGAAACTCTATTTCGAAAGGCAACGGAAACAAATTCTGATCTAGTAAGCTGCAATTTTGTCAAATATTTTACGGATCGCGAGATTAAGAATTTTTACAAAAATAAGTTTGCATGTGGTTTTTATGATGCGGAGAGCATTAAACAAAATATTTTTCCGGATCTTATTTGCAGCAATAAATTGAAATATAAACCAATAACTACACTTGTAACAAAAATATTTCGTCGAAATCTACTCATTGATCACAATATTCGTTTTGCGGAAAAGCTTTATCTGGGAGGACAAGATACTGCTTTTACGGTTACAGCGATGCTTTTTGCACATGCAATTTATTATATGCCTGAAGAGTACTTATATCATTATAATATGGGCAATCCTATATCTCAGACCAAATCCCCTAAGTATAATTGGGAAATGCATAAGCGCCGAAATGATTATTTTAGAGAGATTGCAGATAGCTATAAAGGTTATGATTTTTCAAAGCAGGTAAGATTTGAGCTGCTTAATTCAGCAGTACGAACAGTTAACCGTGAGACAAAAACAAATACCGGCGGGTTTCTCAAGTGTTATGGAAAAATTGTTAAAATCTGCGCTGATCTCAAGGATTACAATGATTTTCCCGAACTTGATTACCACAATATGGATAAGCAAAAAAAAGAAATACTCTATTCCTTGAGAAAAAGAAAAATACTTGTTTTTGTAGCGCGCAAATACTTTAAGAATTTCTCTAGGCGCTTTAAGAAGAGAATTAAGAAAATAGCGTT
>JAGXSR010000048.1 GCA_018333405.1 Dethiobacter sp.
TAGAACTAGTGTCACCGTTAGATCTGCTTTTTAATGATATTGAGATTGAAGCCAAAGAAAAAGGTTTAACCAGGGATGATCTGGCCAAAGAAATCGATGTGCTACGCGCACAACTTATGCTTGAGCTTTATGGAAAGCTATGAGAATAATGCTGGATACCAATACCATTGTTTCCGGCATGGTATTCCAGGGCTCTGAGCGGCGCTTGCTGCATGTCATTTTTGGCAAAGGGCACACCTTGGTATTGAGTGAGTATGTATTTCATGAAACAAAACGGGTTTTGACCCACAAGTTTCCTGGAAAAGAATCTGTGTTAGAGGCTTGGCTCCAATTAACAAAAGTTGAAAGAGTTCCTCTGCCGCAGGCTGAAAGGGTAAACGAAGCCCGGAGCTTCATTCGGGATACTAAAGATTCGGCTATCTTGGCTACAGTAATTTACGCCGCACCTGATATTTTTGTCACTGGTGATCATGACTTTTTTACACCAGAAATTGCCGCGATAACAAAGGTACTAACAACTAAAGATGCTTTATTTTTATTAACTTAAATCCGATGACAGCAGAAGCCCGGATGCTTTTGCGCCGCGCCTTCCAGAAGCTGACTTTCTCCATGCGCGCCCATGACCGGATCATCAAGGTGGCCCGCACCATCGCCGACCTTTCGGGATCGGAAATAATCGAAGCCCATCATATCGCCGAAGCGATCCAATACCGCTCTCTGGACCGCTCAATGTAGACAGCAGAATCCGTTCGCTCCGCCAAATCCAAAATGCGAAATAGCCAACCCTGCGTTACCGCTAGGAATTCTTCCGCAACTTAAATTACGTATTTACGACGCTTCGTCAGTTCCCCACTATCATTCAACTACAACATGGTGCTCACCTGGCCGGTTCATTGGCCTTTTACTTTACGCTTGCGGCACCACAACTTGTGATTGCAACAATCAAGGGCGGTTTGCAACCTGCGCATGAATACCGGCCACAAGGAACCTGCTCTCGTCTCTTAAAAGGAGAGTGAAAACCGGCAATCGGGCTCATGTTATTGAGCTTTTTCAAGTTCTATCCCTCGGTTCGTCAGATAGTTAAACAAATTCTTCTTCGAGGGGAATTGTTTTCTTAGCCAGTGCAAAGTGCTTATTTATCAGCGCTAGGCTATGTCCCGTAACCTGGCGCATTAAAAGTACGGCGGCATCCCGAAGTATCGCAGTATTGTAAGCGTACAAGTGCATTTAGCGGTTATCTCTTTGTCGGCAACACTTTATATAGGTTATCCCTTTTGCTCTAACATTTTGGTTTTTCCCACTGCTTCTAAAAAATGCCTTTCGACCGGCGACAGTTCTTCTCTTGCCCGAACAATGAATTTTTCGTACTCAGCGTTGGCCTTTTTCATCGCCTGCTCGTGAGAAATAAGCCCCGCGTGGGTCAACACATCCCGTCCTGAAATTTTCAAAAAATCATCCAGCTTATTTATCCAATCGGACATATACATGGGTCGCCTGCCTTCGGCTTGAAGCTCTGCATATTCAAGATAGAGGTTCACAATACGGTTCAGTATGCGTATCTCATCTTCCGATAGATAGTTTTTAGCAAACTCAGCGTCGCTCTTTCGGGGCAGATAACCTGTCCATGAGGTCAGCCCCATAAAAGGCTGATCGCTGTCAGCGCGATCATGGATTACCTCCGCTGCGGTTCTACCATGCGCGGAAAAGTGCATTTTATTCTGTACCGTCTTGAAAAAATCCTGCGTTGCTTTAGCTCGTGGGTCATAGTCAATGCTCGTGGCGTATATTTCAAGAATTTTACGATAAAACATCTTCTCGGAAGAACGGATATTGCGAATCCGCGCCAAAAGTTCATCGAAGTAGTTTCCATTTTGCATAAGACGCTCGTCATCCATCGCAAAGCCTTTTTTGATGTACTCATGTAAAACGGAAGTTGCCCAAATACGAAACGCCGTGCCGCGATGGGATTTTACACGGTAGCCAACGGAAATGATGACATCAAGATTATAATAATCCACTCGATATGTTTTGCCGTCAGATGCAGTTGTTGCAAAGTTTGCAACAACTGCATCTCTATTAAGTTCGCCGTCCTCGAAAACATTCTTGATGTGCCGCGAAACGGTTGACTTATCCCGCTGAAACAGTGCCGCCATTTCGTCAAGCGACAGCCAAATGGTTTCGTCAACCATGTGTACTTCAATTTTCGTAATGCCATCTTCGGTTTGATAGAGGAGCAATTCGCCTTTAGAATCCATGTTAATCGCCTCGTTAAGGTAAAATTGGCGGGTGTGCCGGCGGCAGCCAGGCGACCTGAACGTAGCGGCGCCGGTTGTCGCTATCATACATAGGTGGGAGTATTTAGTCAAGTGGGCTACTGCTCGAGCAGAGCTGACGCATGAACATTATTTAAGAATCCCGCGAACGGGGAATTGTCGTTTTAATAGCTGTAATGCGTCTATTTTACCGGAGATTACTGGTCTGTTTGCGTCAAATCCTCTGGGCTGATTATTTTTACTTGTGTAACCTGCCCGGCGCCTATAAAAGGGCAGGCGGGTACTGTGGTTAAGCTTAGCTGGCCCTTGCCTGTGTGTGTTTGTTAGGCCGCTAACCGGCTTGTTTTCCAGTCTTCTTGCCAAACCAGCCGCAATTGGCCGGGGGATTCCCTAATCCACCGAAGTCGCTCGGTGTCCAGCGCTCTATGAATTATAGTTTCGCGGAACTTTTTGATGAATGACTGAATGCCGACCTCTTTGACATGCTCAATCAGGGAAACGGAATGAAGGGCCATCTCGTTTATCATGCGGGCGATGTGCATCACGTAGTGGTATCCTTTCATGGCGTTCCAGTTATGGGAGAAGATATGTTCATAACTGTAGCCCTGGTGCTTTTCTTTCAATATGTTATTCTCCTGCAGCCAACGCTTGCGGCCCATCAGATTACAACGTTCATGGATATTGTTCTGGTCCATAGGGCTACTTGAAATCCAGGCGTGACGGCTGGTTTTGGTTGCAACACATCCCGTTTTGGAATCAATCTTCTCCCAGCTTTCTTCACACACCACAACATGAATGATT
>JAGXSR010000049.1 GCA_018333405.1 Dethiobacter sp.
AAAAGCCGGATATCTTTTTTCTGATCCAGCACCGCCAGCGCCTCCGGAGTAAAAGCAGGCGCAGCCACCACTTCAAGGAAAATCTTGATCATCTCCCGGGCCGTCTGTTCATCCAACGGCCGGTTCACAGCCAGAACCCCGCCAAATATGGAAACGGGATCAGCATCGTGAGCCAGCTTGTACGCTTCTAAAACTGAAGCGGCAGTGCCGACCCCGCAGGGATTGGCGTGCTTCACCGCAACCACGGTGGTTTCCGTAAACTCTGTGACCAGATCCCAGGCCGCGTTCAGATCATTGATGTTGTTAAAAGAGAGCTCTTTCCCCTGAAGCTGGTAAATCTTGGCCAGACCCGTTCGCCTCCCCGAGTCAGCATAAAAAGCGGCAGCTTGCTGCGGGTTTTCTCCATAGCGCAGATCCTGCACTTTGGTCAGGGGCAAGGTCAGATTGTCGGGGAACAGCTCTTTTCCTCCGAAATAGGCAGCTATGAGCGCGTCATAGTGTCCGGTATGGGCAAAAGCCTCTACAGCCAGATCAAACCGGGTTTCTAAGCTGATAGCGCCCGATTGTTTAATTTCCTCGATGATCCGCGAGTAGCGCGCCGGATTGACTGCTACCGCCACACGGCTATGATTTTTTGCCGCCGCCCGGATCATGGTCGGCCCGCCGATATCGATATTTTCTACCGCTTCTTCCCGGGTCACTCCCGGACGGGTCACAGTTTGGGCAAAAGGATAAAGGTTTACCACAACCAGATCAATCGGCAATATGCCCTGCTCCGCCATCTGGCGGCGGTGGGTTTCCAGATCCAACCTGGCCAGTATGCCGCCGTGGATTTTCGGATTAAGCGTTTTGACGCGACCATCCAGAATCTCCGGATACCCGGTCAGCTCTTCTACTTCCGTTACCGGCACTCCCGCCTCCCGCAAGGCTTTGGCCGTTCCCCCGGTAGAGATAATCTGCCAACCCAACAACGCAAGTTCACCGGCCATCTCCACTATTCCGGTTTTATCGGACACACTGATTAAAGCACGTTTTGTTTCATTCAATGATCTGACACCTTCTTCCATTGATGGTTAATTTATTCCGGCAGAACAGGTCGATCGCCCGGGGGTAAATGCGGTATTCGGCGGCATGAATCCGCTGATGTAGTATTTCCGCCGTATCGCCCCGGATTACGGACACCGCCTCCTGTAAAATAATCGGGCCTGTGTCCAACCCTTCATCCACAAAATGCACGGTGCATCCCGTAACCTTTACTCCATAGTCCAGCGCCTGCTCCACCCCGCTGGTTCCGGGAAAAGCCGGCAGCAGCGAAGGGTGGATATTGATAATCCGGTTCCTGAAAGCGGCGATCACCACCGCTGAAAGCAGGCGCATAAAGCCGGCCAGAACTACCAGATCAACGCCCTCGGCCAGAAGCTCTTTGACCATTGCCTCGTCGTACTCCGTCCGGTTTAAATACTGCTTAGGGTTGAGCCAGCGTGTTTTGACTCCGCGGCTGCGGGCTCTTTCCAGAGCGTATGCTCCCTTCCGGTCACTTAAGACCAGCGCCACCCGTCCCGCGATCTCTCCCCGTTCTGCCGCTTCCAGGATCGCCTGCAGATTTGTGCCCTGACCCGAGGCCAGCACAGCTATTTTCTTCACATGCGCCAACCTCCTTCACTTTTTTAAGTTGCGCCATGCTCTGCATTAACCCAACAGTTATAATACATTACCGGAGAAAAAAACCCTGCTGGATCATGAAAATAGTTTTACAAAACCCGGTTCTTCACCGCTTTTATTATCACGGCGTCCGCCTGACGCCGCAGACTGTTTTCTTAAGGATAGCACCCGGAAAAACAGGCCTGACAAAGATGATCTTCCGGCAGTCCGACTGCCCCCAACATGCCGGCAGGGCTTAAGAAACCGATGGAGTCGGCGCCGATCCGGCGGACCACTTCCTGATTAGATCTACCCGCTGAGATCAGCTCTTCTGCGGTCGGCGTATCGATGCCGTAGCGGCAAGAGGCGATAACCGGCGGCGAACTGATGCGCAGATGTACTTCCCGCGCCCCGGCCCGGCGCATCATCCGCACCAGCTTTAAACTGGTAGTACCCCGTACGATTGAATCGTCAACGATCACCACCCGTTTGCCTTCCACAATTTTTTGCACAGCGTTCAGTTTCAGATCCACGCCCTCTTCCCGCATCTGCTGAGTCGGCTGAATAAAGGTGCGCCCGATATACCGGTTTTTGACCAAAGACATTTCGTACGGCAACCCGGCCTCTTCAGCGTAACCTGATGCGGCGGCGATGCTGGAATCGGGAACCCCGGAAACGATATCCGCTTCGGCGGGATGCTCCCGGGCCAGGCGCCGGCCCAATTCCCGTCTGGCCAGATGAACATTTATTCCATGAATATTACTGTCCGGGCGGGCGAAATAGATAAACTCAAAAATGCACAAGGAAAGCTTCTCCGCCGCCATGATTTGCCGGCTTTTGATCCCATCTTCCCCCAGCATAACCAACTCTCCCGGCTCCACATCCCGCAGAAAGCGGGCCCGGATTGTATCGAAGGCGCAAGTTTCCGAAGCGAGAAAATAACCGCTCTCGCGCAGGGCTGCCAGGGAAAGCGGCCGGAAACCATGACGGTCACGCAGGCCGAAAACTCTTTTCCCATCGGTGAGGACAAAGGCAAACGCGCCTTCCAGCCGGGGAACTACCGCGGCCAGCGCCTCTTCCAGATCGGCGGAACCCTGTCTGGCTACCAGGTGGGCCAGAAGCTCGCTGTCAGTGTTGGTCTGAAAAATGGCCCCCTCTTTTCCCAACTCATCCCTGAGCTGCTCGCCGTTCAGCAACAGACCGTTATGGGCCACCGCTATCTGACCATGGCGGTACTTGAAGAGCAGCGGCTGAGCGTTTTCCGGATGGTGCCCCTCTTCGCCATGCGAGTAGCGAACGTGGCCCATGGCCAGTTTACCTCGCCGCTGTTTTAATTCTCCCGTATCAGGAAATACTTCAGACACCAGACCCATTCCCCGCTTCAACCAGATCTCCTGTCCTTCTCCGCCACTTACAGCGATGCCGGCGCTCTCCTGCCCGCGGTGCTGCAGTGCGTAAAGCGCAAAACAGGTCAGGTAAGGCATCTGCGGATTCAATGAAACGCCCCCGCAGATCCCGCACGCTTCTCTCAGCTCGGGGCTATCTGCCGATCCATCAAACATGGTTTACACTCCTCACATTTTTTTTAAGCACCCGTGTAATGGCTCTGAATTAAGTTTGCTTTTTCTGAATCCTGAATCCTTGTGGCTTGCCGCAGTATGTTTTAGCTGCGCAGGCCTCATTCACTTCACCCGCCGCAGTACTTCGCGGTATGCTTCCACCACGCCGCCTAAATCTCTGCGGAAGCGATCCTTGTCCAGCTTTTCGCCGCTGAAAGAATCCCAAAAGCGGCAGGTGTCGGCAGATATTTCATCGCCCAGCAGGATCCGGCCCCGGTGCCGGCCGAACTCCAGTTTAAAATCCACCAGGGTAATCCCGCGCTCTTTCAGAAAGGGCGTCAATACTGCGTTAACCTCCAGGGCCGCTGATTCTAGAAGCGCCATCTCCTCCTCTGAAGCCAGTCCCATGGCGTAAATATGGTAATGGTTAATCAGCGGATCGTGCAGGGCGTCGTTTTTCAGGCAAAATTCGAGCACCGTGCGCTTTAAAACGGTCCCTTCGGGTATACCCAGGCGCTTGGAGATACTACCGGCGGCGATATTGCGCACAATCAGCTCTACAGGAATGATCGTTAATGCTTTCACCAGCATCTCCCGCTCGCTGACCATGCGCACATAATGGGTCGCCACCCCCTTTTTTTCCAGCAGGTCAAAAAATACTGCGGCCAGCGTATTGTTCAGAATCCCTTTCCCTTCCAGGTGATCTTTTTTCACACCGTCGAAAGCGGTGGCATCGTCTTTGTACTCGATCAGATACAGATCCGGCTCGTCGCTCAAGTACACTTTCTTGGCCTTACCTTCGTAAAGAAGCTCACCGCGCATCATGCACGCACCCTCCTTTAGGGGCATTCTCCCCACACCTTAAGTGATTTAAGTTAACCCAAGCCGGCGGTAAATCAGATCCACCCGGCGCAAATAGTAAGCCGGTTCGAAACAGCTGTCAAAATCTAATTCGCTCATTTTCTCCCGCACCTGCGGCTCTTCCCAGAGCAGCTGTTTGAAAGGATGCCCCAGCTCCAAAGCACGCGCGGCTGATCTTTGCACCAGGTCATACGCCGCCTCCCGGGTCAGGCCACGGTCTACCAACGCCAACAGCACCCGCTGGGAATAGATTAAACCTCCGGTCAGTTCCAGGTTGCGCCGCATCTGTTCCGGGTAAATACGCAGGCCGCGGATAACCTGTATTGTCTGCTGAAGCAGATAATCAACCAATGTGGTGCAGTCCGGCAGGATGACCCGTTCTACCGAAGAGTGGGATATATCCCGCTCATGCCAGAGGGCCACATCTTCCAGCGCTGCGCCGGCATATCCCCGCAGTACCCGGGCCAGGCCGCAAATCTGCTCGCAGGTGACAGGGTTTCGTTTGTGCGGCATTGCCGACGACCCTTTCTGCCCTTGATAAAACGGCTCTTCAATTTCACGAGTTTCTGTACGCTGCAGGTTACGCACCTCCAGGGCAATTTTCTCCAGAAATGCGCCGATCAGAGCCATCACGGTAACATACTCCGCATGACGATCGCGCTGCAGAACCTGGGTTGATACGGGATCTACCGCCAGGCCCAGCCGGCGACATACATATTGCTCGACAAATGGGTCGATATGGGCGTAATTACCCACCGCTCCGGAGAGCTTGCCCACCCGCACTGTTTCTTCAGCCCGCTCTACCCGTTCCAGATTTCTCCGGGCTTCAGCCAGCCAAAGCGCAAATTTCAACCCCAAGCTGGTAGGCTCGGCATGAACACCATGAGTGCGCCCAACCACCGGGGTATCTTTATGCCGAAGAGCCTGCTCTTCCAGGACTGCCGCCAGATCAGCCAAGCCCGCTTTGATCAACGCTGCCGCCTCAAGCAGCAGAGTAGAGAGAGCTGTATCCACCACATCATAAGAAGTAAGGCCGTAGTGGAAATAGCGGCTCTCTTCGCCCAATGACTCAGCAATACAGCGGGTAAAGGCAACCAGATCATGACGCGTTTCCCGTTCTAACTCCGCAATACGCTCTACGGTAAAACAGGAATTTTCAGCAATCAGCCTGGCCGCATTTGGCGGAATCTCTCCCAACTCGGCCCAGGCCTGCACGGCTAAAATCTCGATTTCCAGAAACTTGGCATAACGGTTCTCCAGACTCCAGATATGCAGCATCTCGGGACGGGCATAACGCTCGATCAATTAAAGCTCACTCCTTTTTGCAGCATGGACCTTTTAAGTTTTTTTAAGTTTACCTAAAGGTTTCCGGATCCATACTCTGTTTACTCTTTTGCCGGCATCACCCCCCTAATTAAAAAAGCCCGGGCCGGTAGGTTATGAGCGAAACCTACCCGCCTGGGCTTTTATCCCTCCGGTGTAGCGCCTGAAGCGATCCGGC
>JAGXSR010000050.1 GCA_018333405.1 Dethiobacter sp.
GATCCCAGGGAGCAGTCTTAAGGCGGCGACAGTACGGCCGATATACTGCGCTTCATTATAAGCGGGCACTAAAACATCAATTTCCATATATAACCTCTTTTATGGCCCCTCTCCACCTGACGGGATAAACCCTTGCCGTTGACTGCCAAATATATAATCGTTTTGAATCCCGTAAACCGCCAATTCCAGCAAGGCGATCTGCCCCCAAAATGTATCGATATTCTGCACCGCGCTGTACGGCTCTATACCTGCCGGTATTGCCGGTGCATCTCCGGAACAGGGATAGACCGCGATTACACGGCTGTGATTGCGCTGAAGCCTGATCCACAGATCAGCCGGACCATAGGCAAGCGGGTTTGTTTGCTTTCCCTCCATCAGGAGCACATAAAGATCAGCCCTGAAATAGATCAGATTATCCTCTGAGCTCCGGTTACGTTCTGACGACACATTCACCATGAGCTCCTCCGCCCCCATCACCGCTACATTTGCGCCGGTGTTTTCTAACAACGCCCTAATCTCTGCGGTTCTGCTATTATCCATAGCTACAATAATGATAAATTTCCCGTTTAGCGTTTTTTCATAACCGCGCCAGATCAAAGGCTTAATCTGTTCCCAACGCTTAAGCGTCTTTTCCTTGTCGCTAAGCAGGATCTTTCTTTGATCCAACTCCTGCTCCATTATTTCGATAATCTCACGCTGGTTTGACACGAGGTAATTGTCTCCGAAGGACACCCCGATCAAAATCCCCAAGGCCAAAGCTAAAAAAATTGCCGCCATAGCGATAGAATACTCCCGGTAATCGTACATCTTTAAAAACACCGGCCTTTTAATACAGAATACTGAATCGATAATTTAATCATAGTTTTACTGTTCAGACCATTTTAATGCTCAGGCCAGCTGCCGGTCGTCAGTGGTTTAGAATCATTTAGCCTAAGCTCAGGCGAAACAGCAATAGGCGGAACAGGTGCTGCACGATGGGAGAATAAAAAGCCAGCGCAATGAGAGGCATCAGCCCGGCTACCAGAACCACCGGCAAAAACCGGGTTACGGTCTGGGATGAATACAACCTGCTTACCCCTTTTGCGTCCACCAGCCGGTCTGCAACTTTCAAACGTACCAGGAATGTGCTGGACATCCCCTTCCGCCCTTTTCCCAAAAATTCCAGCACCGAAGAATGGGCGCCGATGGCCACAATCAGCGCGGCGCCTAGCTCATAAGAGATGAGCAGAGCAATATCTTCGCTGGTTCCAGGGGCGGCAAACACATGATAATCGACTCCCAGATGAGCCAGTCTTTCTTCTCCGGGGACACCGCGTCCATCTGTGTACGAATGAACCACAACCTCCCGCGCTCTGGACAGGGCTTTATCGCCGACGCTGTCCATGTCGCCGATGATCAGGTCCGGGATATATCCATAGTCCAGCAATAGGTCGCCGCCGCCATCAACTCCGATCAGAACAGGCTTTTTTTCCCTGATAAAAGTGCGGATCGCGCGCAGATCCTGATGATAGCCTTTCCCCCGGATTACTACAACTACATCGCGATCCAGAAATTTGGTTTTAAGGCGGGGAAAAGTGAAGGCGCCGGTGATTAAACAGCGTTCACGATAAGCATAATCAAGTGTATTGATTACAAAATCATCCATCACAGCCGGAATACACTGAAGCGCTTCCTGATGCAGCCTCTCGCAGTGATCAGCGCAAAAAACATTGCCCTGGGCCGCCTCCTGGCCGTTAATATATACCGAACCATTCATTACAGATATACTTTGACCGTCGTGGATTCGTTCAAAAAGATGTTCCGGCAGATTTTCCACCAGATGAATTCCATTTTCAAGCAACAGACGAAGCGCGCCAGGCGGAAGCAAGCCGGAACTGAACGGACAGACATTTAAAATAATCTTAACCCCGCAACGCAACAGGCCTTCAGCGGCAACCCAATCTAAATCCCGGTGGGCAATTAATGCGATTTCTCCGTGTTTCAGCCGCTTAACCAGATCTTTGGTTTTACGGTCTTTGCGGATTCGGCCGTGGTAAGAAAAATTTGCCCTTAGCCTGCTTGCTGAATCTCTCACTCATATACACCCTTAATTAGCTTATCCAAAGAAGCAGTAAATATATTAAACAATTGTATCCAAAGCTGCCTGGCAAAAGTGAGTAATGGCAATAACTAATAGCAACATTATGTAAACTTTCAGGCATAATCTATTTATCTCTGGGACAATTTAAAAAAAGCGCGAACATGTTTAATCTGTGTTTGAACTATCTTCAATTTTGATAAAAAGGCTGGTAATAATCATGAAACTAGGGAATATCGGACATAAATTAATAATTACAGCCGCTGTCATAATATCTTTTGCGTTATTTTCCTTGTGGCAGGTGCAGCTTTATTCCGGTGGACAGGTACGTATCCACAAGGGGCAATCTCATTATGTCAACTTACGCCTCCCTTTTCTTTATGTGCGGGGCGATCGTGAGGATATCATTTTGCTGAACGGCTCCCATTTACCCCGGCAGTCCAGTCGGGTCAACCCGCCATATAATATGCAAGGGCTGGATATAGGAGAAGTTAATCTGGAGTTTTCCTTGTTTGGGAAAATCCCCCTGCATCAAATCACGGTAAGCGTTTTGCCCAAAGTGTACCTGGTTCCCGGAGGTCATTCCATAGGAATTAAACTAAACGCAGAAGGCGTTGATGTGGTCGGGTTTTACTATTTTGATTATGACGGACAAAGTATTTCTCCGGCCCGGGAAGCAGGCGTGCAGATCGGTGATATTATCCTCTCTATAAACGGTGAACATACCAGCAGTGTGAACCGCGCGGCCCAACTTTTAGAAAATCTTGGCAGCAGCCAGGTTACTCTGCAAGTCGGCAGAAACGGAAAGAGTTTAACCATACACTTAGACCCGGTTTTTTCCCGGACTGATCACAGCTATCGTATCGGCTTATATATCCGCGATTCCGCTGCGGGCGTGGGCACGCTCAGCTTTTATATTCCGGAGACAAGACGTTTCGGAGCTCTGGGTCACGCTATTTTAAGCACGGAAACAAACAGACCGATCAACATCAGCAACGGAAGCATTGTCAAAGCTAAAATCGTTGATATCAAGACCGCACGGCGCGGGCAGCCGGGCGAAAAAACAGGTATTTTTATGGAGCATGATGATTTCGCCGGCAATATTGACAAAAACAGCTCATTCGGGATTTTTGGCAATCTTGAACGCTTTGATTACGGCCCGTCGCTGTACAATGAACCGATGCCAATGGCCCTGGCCTGTCAGGTGGAAACTGGTCCGGCAGAAATTCTGACCGTGGTGGAAGGTGAAGAAATTTCCCGTTTCTCTGTCGAAATTGAAAAAATTACACATCAAGCCAGGCCGGCCGATAAAGGGATCGTGCTGCGCGTGACTGATGAAGAGCTGCTTAAAATGACAGGCGGTATTGTTCAGGGCATGAGCGGCAGCCCGATTATTCAAAACGGACGGCTGGCAGGCGCAATAACCCACGTATTTGTCAACGATCCGACCCGGGGTTACGGGATTTTTATGGAGTGGATGTACCAAGAAGCGGTAATTTTAACAAATAATTAAATATTTTTTAAATACAAGCAGGAATAATCATCCATCTGTCGAATTTTTTATATAAATTTAAAATATTCTATAGGAGGTTAATTTATGTTAAAAGTGCTGGTGGCAGATGATAACCGGGAATTCAACGGGCTGCTGACAACATACTTATCCATGGAAAATGATTTTGAAGTGGTCGGATCGGCTTTCAACGGTAAAGAAGTCCTGGAAATGTTGAAAGAGGAGATGCCGGATGTCCTCATCCTGGATATTATTATGCCGCATCTTGACGGAATCGGTGTTCTGGAAGCGATGGCCGAATTGCACTTAAGTAAACGGCCGCACGTGATCATGCTCACCGCCTTTGGACATGAAAATATTACCCGTAGAGCGGTGGAGCTGGGCGCCTCCTATTACATTTTGAAACCATTCAGCATGGAGTCTTTATCGGAGCGGATCCGTCAACTGAACGGCGCCGCGGTATGCACACCCTTGCTTCATCCCGTGCAAACAACAGCTAAAAAGGCAGCCCGGAGACTGCCGCTGGAAGAAGAAGTTACCGAGATTTTGCACCAAATCGGGATCCCGGCACATATTAAGGGCTACCTTTACCTGCGTGAGGCAATCATGATGGTGGTGGAAGAGATCGACCTTTTGGGTTCAGTGACCAAAATATTATACCCCTCAATTGCTCAGCGCTTCGGCACCACTCCCAGCCGGGTGGAGCGGGCTATCCGCCATGCCATTGAAGTGGCCTGGTCCCGGAATAACATTGAAATTATTAAGAAATTTTTTGGATACACCATAAAAACTGAAAAAGGCAAACCGACCAACTCTGAATTTATCGCCATGATGGCCGACCGAATGCGCTTGAATAACAAGGCTTACTCGGTAAACTGAAAGATGATTATAAAAAAGTGACGTGCGATCCGGATCTGTAACCACACGTCACTTTTTACTTAAGGCCTTGAGTATACGGTATATAAATGCAAGAAATCGGCCGCTTTTTCAAACTGCATCCAATCTTAACACACCCGCTCTTCATTATAGAATGCCATTGGCAATGATCAAGCGCTGGATCTGGTTTGTGCCTTCGTAAATCTGCATGATTTTGGCATCGCGCATATATTTTTCCGCCGGATATTCGCGAATATAACCATAACCGCCCATCACCTGCACTGCATCGGTGGTTACCTTCATGGCCGTATCCCCGGCAAAGCATTTGGCCATGGCTGAGTAGTGCGAGCTGTGCCCTTCCCGCTTGCCCACCAGATAGGCCATACGCAACACCAGGGAGCGCGCTGCTTCAACCTGCATAGCCATATCGGCCAACATAAACTGCACCGCCTGCTGATGGGCGATCGGCTTGCCAAATTGCACCCTCTCCTTGGCATATCCGGCAGCCAGATCTAAAGCGGCCTGAGCCAGACCCACAGCCAGAGCGCCGATCATCGGGCGGGATAGATCGAAGGTTTCCATAGCCACGCGAAAACCCCCGGCTTCTTTGCCCAGACGGTTTTCCTCAGGAATCCGCACCTGATCAAAAATCACTTCGCTGGTATTACTGCCCCGGATACCCATTTTTTTCTCTTTTTTCCCTGGAACAAGCCCGGGCGCCCCCTTCTCCACCACAAAGGGGGTGAGTGTGCGGGCGCCCCGTTTGGGATCAACCACGGCAAAAACTACGTAGTAGTCTGCATATCCGCCGTTGGTAATAAAACACTTTACGCCGTTTAGCAGATAATCGCTGCCGTCTTTAACCGCCGTGGTAGAGATGGAGCTCACATCGGAGCCGGCGTTCGGCTCGGTAAGGCAGAAAGCGGCCAGCTTGCCGGCAGCGATCGCTTTTAAGTACTGCAATTTCTGAGCTTCGCTTCCGGCCAGCAGGATCGGCAATGAAGCCAGCGAGCTGGCGCCGATGCTGGTGGCAATTCCGGCACAGGCGCGGCCCAGCTCTTCCGTGACCAGGCAGAGGGTCACCTCGTCCATACCCGCTCCCCCGTATTGTTCAGGTATATTGATAGAGGCAAAGCCCTGATTCTGGGCTTTACGGATTAGATCCACCGGCATCTCTTCTTTTTCATCACATTCCGCCGCTATGGGCGCAATCTCTTTTTTAGCAAACTCCCGGGCCGCTTTTTGCGCAGCCAGCTGTTCTTCAGTAAGGTCAAAGTTCATTATAATTCCCCCCAATGCTAATAGTCTGCTAACCTCTAACCTCCAAACGGTCCGGCAAAAAGCTCACTCCCGCCTCATGTCTGCCGGCTCTCTTCCTTAAATCTTACGGCTCTCGCCAGCAGGCTGTCCGCATGCTGCAGGCTGACCTGGCCCAGGTCGGCCCCGTCCAGCATCCGGGCCAGCTCTTCCCTCCTCCGCCACTCAGTTAAGGGCTCGGCGCGGGTAGATATTCGCTCACCGGACGGCTGTTTATAGAGTAATATATGGTTGTCGGCCATAGCCGCGATCTGAGGGCTGTGCGTGACACAGATCACCTGATGGTTCCGGCTTAAGAGGGCCAACTTTTCTGCTACAACCTGAACGGTGGCGCCGCCGATGCCGGCGTCCACTTCGTCAAAAATGAGGGTAGGGATGCGATCCTGGCGGGCAAGGGCGGTTTTTAACGCCAGCATCAACCGGGAGATCTCTCCGCCTGAAATTACTTTAACCAGCGGTTTGAGCAGCTCGCCCGGGTTAGCCGAAAATAAAAACTCAACCTGATCTATCCCTTTGGCGGAAAAGTGTTCCCGCGGCGCAAAACTTACAGAAATACGGGCGCCGGGCAGAGCCAACTCCACGAAGCTGCGCTTAAGCATCTCCTCCAGAATAGCGGCCGTCTTTTGCCTGATTTCACGCAGCTGAAGAGAAGCGTCTTTCAACCGACTTTCCAGGGCGGCAAGCTGCCGCTCTATCTCCCTGGCCAACGTTTCACAGTTCAGCAGACGGGCCATCTCGCTCGACGCCTCTTCAGCAAACGAAAGCACAGCTTCCACCGTTTGGCCGTATTTGCGCTTCAGCACCCGGATCCGGTCCAACCGTTCCTGCAGCGTGGCCAGCTCGGCCGGATCAAACTCGATCCGCGACCGGTAATCCCGCAGATCCATCGATACTTCGTCCAGCTGAGCCGCGACGCTAGCTAACAGTTCCGCCAGAGGAGTCAAAGATCGGTCGATTTCTGCCGCTTCTTCCAGAGCGCCGCGAGAACTGTCAATCCCGTCCATCGCCGCGGCCCGGCCAAGGGCCTCATCACCGGAATAAATCCCAGCGTAGGCCTGAGAGATCAGGGCGTTCAATTTTTCCGCATGGGCCAGGATTTTTTCCTGCCGAAGAAGCTCTTCTTCCTCCCCGGAACATAAACCGGCCGTCTCAATCTCTCTGATCTGAAAAGCAAGGATATCCACCCGGCGCTCCCGCTCAGCGGCAGCGGAGCCCAGAGCAGACAGTTCACGTTTAAGCTCCTGCTGTTTACGGTATAATGCAGCCACTGAATTACGGCATTCAGAGAGCTCCTCGCCCCCGAAAGAATCCAGAAGGGTCAGGTGCTGTTCGGATTTAAGCAACGACTGGTGCTGATGCTGCCCATGCAGGTCAACCAGCAGCCGGCCCAACTCTTTTAAAAAAGCAGCAGGCACCGCGCGCCCTTGCACCCGGCCAATGCTGCGTCCGCCGGCCTGTACTTCCCGGGCGATGATCAGCTCTTCTTCCCCGGCAATTCCCGCTTGCTCCAGCAAGGGCAACAGCTCGGGCAGCACAGCCGTAACGTTGAATATCCCTTCCACCTGTGCCGCGTCACGCCCCTGGCGGACCTGCTCCGCCGCTGCACGCTCCCCCAGGAGCAGGTTGATGGCGCCGATCACGATCGATTTTCCTGCTCCGGTCTCACCACTTAACACGTTCAGGCCGGGATTCAGGAACAGTCCAAGATCTTCGATCAGGGCAAACTCGGATACCCGCAGCTCCAACAGCACAGCCTCTTCCCTCCCAAATCTATGGCCATATTCCGGCGAGCGTACCTTTTTACACCTTACGATTCAAACTGTACTAGCCCTTTCTCCTGTCTGTTTATCCTTTCAGCTTCTGATGCAGCAACCGGTAAAATGAGCTGTCGGCAAAGTGCACCAGCCTGATCTTTTGTTCAGCCCGGCAGACATCCACAATATCATCTTTTTCCAGGGCAAAACCTACCTGCCCATCGGCAGTCAGCACCACCTGAGTCTGTCCGGATCCGACCTTCAGCTGAATACACTCTGCGCCGTTGACAATGATCGATCGGTTATAAAAGCTGTGCGGGCAGATCGGGGTGATCACCAAAAGCTCCATATACGGATTGACTACCGGTCCGCCGGCGGAAAGTGAATAACCGGTGGAACCGGTGGGCGAGGAAACAATTAAGCCGTCGCCGGAGTAACTTTCCAGGAATTCCTTGTTTATATAGGCATCCAGTTTAATAATCCGGGAAAAGGGGCCGCGGGAGACGATAATGTCGTTTAATGCCAGATAGCGGCTCAGCTCAAGGCTTTCCCGCCTGACCACCGCCTGCAGCATCATCCGCTCCCGCAGGATATATTGACCGGCAACGAGCAGCTGCAGGTAGCGATCTATCTGATCCACTTCGATTTCAGCCAGAAAACCGGTATGGCCGACATTAATCCCCAGCAGGGGAATATTCCAGTGAGCCAGCTCGCGGGCAGCGCGCAGGATCGTCCCATCTCCGCCCACTACAATGATCAGCTCGACTTGGTCCGGCCAGCTCTTAAGCTCTTCCGCCAGCGCTGTCTCAGCCAGGCAATGATCTTGCTCGCTGCCGGCAATGAGCAACACAAGATCACGTTGCTGAAAAAAATGCCTGATTTTATTCACGACCTGAGCTGTATTTTTTTTCTGCCAGTTTGGTACCAAACCGATCCCTTTCATGAAGGCTCCTTTTAGAATACCAAGTGATAAATTATGATCAGCCCGATCACGATCAGCAAAATCAGGCTTACCCGCACCAGCATAAACTTGAGGTCGGTGCCTTTGCCGCCCGGATCAAAGCTGAAATTCAGCTGCTGCAGCAGCTCCTTTTCTCCATCGTAAAGAAAGATGCCGCGCGGTTGGAAAACCAGATAATCCAACAACAGCTCCCGGC
>JAGXSR010000051.1 GCA_018333405.1 Dethiobacter sp.
GCTTGGTCAGCGTATCGATGATCTCCGCGATGGCCAAGCCCGCCTCCACATCCCCGCCGACTGTATTTAAGATGATCAGCAAACCCTCAATCTTCGGGTTCTGCTCCACCGCCACCAACTGCGGGATAATATGCTCGTACTTAGTCGTTTTGTTCTGAGGCGGCAGCACCATATGGCCTTCGATCTGCCCAATTATGGAAATGGTATGAAGACTGCTTTCTAGTTGCGGAACCTGTACTTGACCCAGCTGCTGGATATTATTCGCGGCCGGCTCTTTTGTTGATTGCTCTGACGGTTTCACATTACGTCCCGGACGTTTGGGGACCGGGCGGGTTTTGCGGAGATATATAGGCAATTTGATCACTTCCTGTCTGCCGATTTAAAAAACAATTTAACAACAGTTGTAGTTTACGGCAGAAGGTGACCAGTTATACCGCAGGATGAATATAACCGCCATACCCGAATGTATACATTTCAGATCAGACTATTCCTGCCGATCCATTTTGAACCCATCCCCAAACACAGGAATCTCCATAATAATAGGTATAATCATAGGCCGGCGTCCGGTGCGCTCGTAGAAAAATGGCGATGCGGTATCTCTTACCAGCGTTTTGACAGCACTCCAATCAAGGATCCGCTCGGGACTGAGTTTAGCCATCTTTTCACTTAAAAGCTGTTTGGCCTCATTTAACAGACGCTCTGACTCACGGACATAAACAAAACCACGGGTGACTATTTCCGGCCCGCTGATTAGTTTAGCCTGATTTAAATCTATGACCATAACGACGACTACGATCCCTTCTTCAGCCAGAATGCGCCGATCTCTCAATACCACATCTCCGACATCGCCGATACCAAAGCCATCGACCATCACTCTTCCGGCAGTCACCGTCCCGGCCACCTGACCAACATCTTCCCCAAATTCAATGACAGTACCCGGCTCTACCAGAAATGTATTTTCTTGTGGGATATCCACCTTTTCGGCCACTTTTGCGCAATAGTACTGGTGCCGATACTCCCCGTGTACCGGGATAACATATTTCGGTTTGAGCAGGTTCAGCATCAGTTTGATATCTTCTTCGCTGCCATGCCCGGATACGTGCACACCCGAAATCGATCGATGGATCACTTCAGCCCCTCGCTGAAACAGGTTGTTTACCGTGCGTGCCACTAGCTTTTCATTCCCCGGAATCGGCGTGGCCGCTATAATCACAGTATCCCCGGGGACAATTTCCACTCGGCGGTGATCAGACAGAGAAATCCTGGTTAGTGCGGACATCGGTTCACCCTGACTCCCGGTAGTAATTAAGGCTATCTGCTCTTTGGGATAATGGTTGATCTGATCTATTTCAACAAGTATCCCTTTGGGAATTTGCAGATATCCCAGCTTGGAGGCAATATCCACAGAGCCGACTATACTGCGGCCAATCACACATACTTTTCGCCGGTAACGGTAAGCCGCGTCTATAACCTGCTGAATACGGTGTATATTTGAAGCAAAGGTGGCAAAAATAATCCGTTTGTGCGAAAGGCGAAATATATCATCTATAGTCCTTCCCACTTCACTTTCCGAAAGAGTGAATCCCGGCCGATCTGCATTGGTGCAGTCGATCAGGGCCGCCAGTACCCCTTTTTTTCCCAGACCGGATAATTTATAGAAATCTGTCACTTTACCGTCTACCGGTGTGTGATCAAATTTAAAGTCGCTGGTATAGACAATTATGCCGGCAGGTGTATGCACCGCTACCCCCACTGAATCGGGGATACTGTGATTAGTCCGAAAAAATTCCAGGGTTATGTTTGGTGATATGGCCAGTGTTTGGTCGGCGGTAATCTGACGCAAATCCGCTTCCTGTAAAAGCTCATGTTCAGTCAGCTTTGATTCCAGCAAACCCAGGGTCAGCCTGGTTCCGTATATAGGCACATTCAGTTCAGCAATCAGGTAAGGCACTGCCCCGATATGATCCTCGTGTCCGTGGGTTAATATAATTCCCTTCAGCTGTTCGCGGTTTTCAAGTAAGAATGTGGTGTCCGGTATCACAATGTCCACCCCGTGCATTCCTTCCTCCGGAAACTTTAAACCGCAGTCCATGACTATAAGCTCTTTTCCGTAGCGCAAAGCAAACATGTTTTTACCGATTTCTCCGACACCGCCCAGGGGAATAACCTGTACACACCCAGTCTTGCAAGATTTATGACGCAACTTTAGTCCTCCTTATTGTATAGTTTACCGTTTTGAGTTTATCATTATATTTTACTCCGTCATTGAGCACATCGCCGTGACTTAAACAGTAATCAGTTTAAAGTATAGCCCCTTCTTTATATAAATAATTATCCCCCTCTCCCCTGCGTAGAAATTGGGGAGAGGGATTAGGATCCATACAGAATCTGCTTTTAAGGCCCGTTCATCCAATCAGGCCATAATGCTGCAGCATTTTCCTCAACCGTAGCAGCTCCTCGCCTTTCAGTGGAATAAGCGGCAGGCGTGGCCGGCCGGCCTGAAATCCCATCAGATTCAAAGCTGCTTTAACCGGAATAGGGTTTGTCTCCACAAATAACCCTTTAAACAGGGGCAACAGATCAATATGCAAGTCCGCTGCAGACTTGTAATCGCCCAGTAAGTATTTCCCGATCATTTCTGCAACTTTTTTTCCGGCAACATTAGAAGCCACGCTGACCACTCCCGTAGCTCCAATGCTCAACAAGGGCAGGGTCAAAGAATCATCTCCCGCATATAGGGAAAATCCTGCCGGCGCTTCTTTGCAGATCAACGCGGCCTGTTCCAGGTTTCCGCTTGCCTCCTTGACAGAAACAATATTTTCAATTTCAGCAAGCTTAAGCGTAGTTTCTGCGCTCATGTTAACCCCGGTCCGCCCGGGGACATTGTACATCATCACCGGCAATGTTGTCGCTGCCGCCGCCGCCTTAAAGTGCTCATACAGGCCTTTCTGCGGAGGTTTATTATAATATGGTGTGACCAGCATTATTCCGTTGACGCCGGTCTCTTCAGCCGCCTCTGTCAATTCAACCGTAGCCGAAGTAGAGTTGCCGCCAGTGCCGGCAATAACCGCCACCTTCGCTTCTGCGGCTTCTACTACCACCCTGAACAGCTCCAGCTTCTCTTCTCTGCTCAGCACCGGAGATTCTCCTGTGGTGCCGGAAACGACCAGGCCTGTAGATCCGCTGTCAATTAAATATCTTGTCAATTCCGCCGCGGCAGTATAATTTATATCGCCATCTTCGGCAAAAGGGGTAACCATAGCCGTAATCATTCTTCCAAAATTCGCAAACAAACCGCTACACCTCCTTAGAGTATATCAGGAAAAATGGATATTGGCAAAAGCTGCTTATTGCCCAATCAAAACCGGCTGCAGTTGCCTGGCCTGGAGCGCTTCCACGGCAGCAGGCAGGATCATCTCCGCGCAGGAAACCAGGGAATTCGGTTTTTCCCCTGGATTGTCCTGACCAAAGGGCACCAGATAGATATGTTTTGTGTTCAGCAGAACAGCAAGGTTTTTCGCATTCAGGCCCAACCCGTCGTTAGTAGAAATAAAAACCAGAACCGGCCTTTGGTTGCGCAGTTGCGCCTTTACCGCCATTAACACCGCGGTATCCACAACGCCGTTAGCAATTTTAGCCATGGTATTGCCGGTACAGGGTGCAATTAGCACCAGATCCAACAACTTTTTCGGGCCGATCGGCTCTACATCCACCATGGTCAGCCAGGGATTTCTGCCTGTCAAATCAACAACCTGTTTTCGCCAATACTCCTTGCTGCCGAAACGTGTATCTGTTTCCTGCACGGTTGTTGAGAATATTGGGTATATTTCCGCTCCAGCTTCTCTCAGTATCTTTACCTGCGGCAGAATCGCTTCTATAGTGCAATGCGATCCGGTCATAGCTAAACCGATTCTTTGACCTTCAAGATTCTGCACCTGTCTCACCTCCTCTTCATTTAATTATTCGGCTTCTCCATGATCATGCGCTTGTATACCACCGAAAGAATCCGGGCAGCAGTCAGCGGCGCCGCTTTTCCCGGCAATCCCGGCAGTAGAACTGCTTTTATCCCCAGGGAGTTGGCCGCCTCAAAGTCAGTGCCTCCGGGTGCGGAAGCAAGATCTATGATGATGACGCTTTTTTTTGCCCGCTGCAGGATCTTGCCGTACAGCACCGACGCCGGCGCGGTATTAAAAATAAAATCCATTTTATGAATGGAATCCTCGATTTCCGTTGCCGGCACAGCGTTTATATTCATGGTCCGGGCTAAAGCTGCTTTTTCATTTTGCCTGACAGAGGCAGTCACGCGAACGCCGATCCCCTGCAGCATTCTGGCCAGCGCTGTGCCGCTTCGGCCCAATCCTATAACCAGGGCGCGGCTGCCATGCAAAGTAATATCAGAAAGTTCCATTGCTTTCTGAATGGCCCCTTCCGCTGTAGGGATCGCGTTTAGCAGCGCCAATTCAGTATTATCTTCCGTATACACGGGTTGCGCGCGAGCCGGCAGGGAAGCCTTTATCGCCGGCGCTGCAGAGCCGGTCAGCAAAAGGTAATTTTTCGCGGGCATCTCCAGATAGCTCAGCACCTGAAGCGGCGGATCGGTGGTAAATAGCGCTGTTACAGTCCCATCCGCCTTTATACCGGAAAGTGGAGTAATCAGAACATCCGCCGAACATAGATCCGCAGTTTTGGCATAGTCTTCAGGGTTGACCTGAGGGCTTTTTTCAAATCCGATCATTTGTACATCCAAACCCTCGTTTTGCCAAATTCGGTATAGCTCGACTTCACGCCGGTCGCCGCCTAACAGAATTACCTTCGGTGTATACATATTCGATCATCTTCCTCCCGGGTTCTTTTTTAGTATATGTTGCAAAACCCATTTCGGTTATTTTATGCCTCACCTAAAACAGGAAGGCCCGGGAATAACCCAGGCCTTCCTGTTTTTACGAAATACTCTTGTTTAGCGATCGGATCTGTGCGTCTCCACATCCTCCGCGCCATATCTCCTCATGACGGAAGCAGCGTCATTCACCTGTTCATCTCCGGCCCGCACAGTAAGCAAAATTCCTCCCTGACGGACTTGTTCTTCATAAAACTCGCCTCTCGCCTCGGGGATGCCATAGTCAACAAGGCTTCCGGCAATCCCACCAGTCACTACACCGGTCAAAGTTGCGGCAATCGGCCCGGCGGCGATGATCGGACCCACTCCGGGAATCAACAGCGCTCCGGCGCCGGCCAACAGGCCGGCGATACCGCCCAAGGCCCCCCCGGTAA
>JAGXSR010000052.1 GCA_018333405.1 Dethiobacter sp.
GCCGCAAACATCAAAAGGCATAGCCGGCACAACATGGGCTGCGACTTCGGTAGCGATCAGCATGTTGCCGATTTGCGGCCCGTTGCCGTGCACTATGGACAGTTCATAACCGATACGGCTCATTTCGGCGATCGGTTCCACTGTTTTTCTGACTACTTCTAACTGCGCATCTGCTGTTGCCGGATCTCCTTTTCTCAGCAGCGCGTTGCCGCCTAAAGCGATAACCACTTTTGTTGCTGCCATAATCTTCATCCCCCGATATATGACCACTTTGTGTTATACTATGAAATGCTTCGGCGCAGGCGATTCTTTAGCTCTCCGGTTCGTTTATCTATTTTAATTATACCGAAAACACCTTATAACACAAGAGCGCTCGCGGCAGCAAAGAGCAGGTGGGGGATGAATTGCCGCTTATTATTTTTTTTGTTGTTGACAGGGAAATATCACCACGATACGATCAGCAGGAAGCAGCTTGGTTAGGCAGATGCACGGCGATTTCACAATCTTAATTTAGAAGCCTGGACTCTTGCGGCTTGCCGCGGTATAGTATATTCATAATCAGCAAAGGTAAAATACTTCACAGCAGAAATCGCCGGACCATTGTCGAACGAATGTCCTTAAGTTTGAGGGAGATTAAGTTATGTCCATAAAACGGATCTGTTTTATAGCCATCCGCACCTGGCGGGACCGCCTAAAAGCGAAATTATCAGATGTTCTTGAGCACCAGGTTGTAGTTATAAAGGCTAGCCCAAGCAAGGTCGCCTTGGGTTGTGCCTTGGGTCTTGGTGTCAATTTCATCCCCACCTTCGGTTTTGGCTTCTTATTTGCGTCCGTATTAGCAACTGTTTTTAAAGGGAACCCGGTTTCCGCCGCTGCCATAAGCCTGCTGACCGGACCGCTGATTCCCCTCAAATACGCATTTAACCTGCTGATCGGGGGAACAATTCAAGCCCAAAGCACCAGTTATGGCAACCTATGGGGTTTTATTGTCCAGCAGTATCGGTTAATTTTTCAACTGGGCGGTTTTCGGGATCAGTTGCTCAACTTTCTTGAATTTTTCAGCACCACCTTTATGCTCGGAGCTATAATTAACGCAGTGGTATTTGGAGCGGCGCTTTACTTGGGTATAAATATTTTCTTGAAAAAAAGACTGCGCTTGCCGCCTGTTGTCTAATGAAGGGAGACCAGCTTTTGACCCGATTTCACGTAGGCGGAAGAGCAATCAAAACAGCGGTCGCTGTTACATTATCGATCTATCTGGCACAGCAGCTCGGTTTGGAGCGAGTGACCCTGGCGGCGATCGTCGCTTTGGTTACAGTGCAGCGTACTTTCTACCACTCCCTTCTGGAAAGCCTGGGCAGGCTGGGGAGCGTCATAATCGGAGGCATCCTGGGGACTATGTTCGCCTACTTTCTCGGTGCTACTCCCCTGGCCTACGGGCTGGTAACCTTACTCTCCATTTCGATTTGCCTGCAGCTGCGCCTGCAAAATAATATAATTTTGACCACTATTACAGCGATCACCGTGATTATCAGCAATGCTGATAATTTGATCCTGTACTCTCTGTCTCAAATCACTACGGCTCTGCTGGGGGCGATAGTTGCCCTGCTGATAAATTATCTATTTACCCCCAATCATCAAAAAGAGGTCGTCCGGCAAGTGCGGCAGGCTGAAGAAGGTTTAAGGCAGTTAATCGATTGCATTATGAAAGAGATGCTTCATCCGGGCTGTGATGCCGATGGATTTACTAATCAGGTGCTGCGCTTAAAACAGGAGATCAAAACCGGCAAAGACACAGCCATATTGCTGCAGGAAGAGCAGCGCTTTATTATTACCAGGGAAACCCCTTCCGATTGCTACCAGCTGGCCTTTGACCTTTTCGATTCCCAGCTTGACCGGCTGGAAGAGATGCACAACCTGGCCCGGCGAATGGCCGTGGAAGTGCCCCAGGCAGCACATTTAGTCCAACTGTTCCGGATCGTGCAGCAAGTACAGCACAACCGCATCCGGGGCAAAAAGAGCGCTAATACTCTTTTGGATCGGGCAATAAAAAATTTAGACCAGCGATTCGCCCGACTGGAAATGCCACGCACCAGGGAAGAATTTGTCAGCCGTGCTTCGCTGTTTCACCTTTACCAGGAAATCAAGCGCTATTACCGGTTTACCCTGAAGCTGCCGGAAACCCCGGGGGTCAGCCATAAGCTTCAGAACAAAAATATACAACAACCCTGCAGCTAACTTTCCCTGATCAGTCAGCTGCCCAAAAAACACGACATACCCTCTACACATTGAAGCGGATGCTGATTATATCTCCGTCACGAACCAGGTAGTCTTTGCCTTCGAGACGAAATAGGCCCGCTTCGCGCACCTTGGCCGCGCTGCCCAAGCGGCAGAGATCGTCGAAGTGAAAAACCTCAGCCCGGATGAACCCCCGCTCTATATCGGAGTGGATCTTGCCGGCAGCCTGGCGGGCGGTAACTCCACAGCGAACCGTCCAGGCACGCACTTCATCGTCGCCTACTGTGAAAAAAGAGAGTAAGCCTAACCGCTCATAAGCAGAGCGGACCAACCGCTCCAGACCGGTTTCAACAGACCCCAGTTCGGCCATGAATTGAGCCCGGTCTTCGGGAGAAAGCCTGCCGATTTCCATCTCCGCCTGGGCGCAAATTTCAATAAGCGGAATCTCATGTCGCTGCGCATAAGCTATAACCTGATCGCGCTCACGGTAATCCCCGGCAGCAAACTGATCCTCATCGATATTAATTGCCGCGATAAGCGGCTTATTGCTTAAAAAAGCCTGTCCGGCCAGATATTCTTGCTCGTTCGGGGCAAGTTTAATATCGGACAACGGTTGCTCCTGCTCCAACGCCTTAAGCAACCGCTCCAAAACCGCCAGCTGCCCCAGGTCATCTTTTTTGATCTTAGGCCGGTTTTTAATCCGCTCAATCCTTTTTTCCACCGCATCCATATCCGCCAGGATCAGCTCGGTAGCATAGTCCAGAAGATCCCGGTGGGGCTGCGGCCCGGCGGGCAGGGAAACGCCGCCGTCACTGCAGGGAAAGGCGCGGACCACCTGCACCAGCAGATCGGCAACACGGACTTCATTCAGCAACAGCGCCGCCCTGGCCCCGCTTTCATTTATCCGCGCTCCGGGTATGTCGGTAAAGGCGATACGAGCATGAACGATCTTCCGCGGTTTATACAATGCGGCCAGAAAATCGACCCGCTGATCAGGAACCGTCGCGCTGCCGGCATGTGGTTCAGCAGCAGGATTATAGACAGTGGGAAGGTTGAAATCGGTCAACAAGTTAAAAAATGTTGTTTTTCCGGCCCTAGGCAGGCCTACTAAACCGATCTGCATAATCTTGTTCATCTCCCGGCTTTATTATATCAACCCTGCCATTTTAGCACAATTAAGCATCCCGTAAAATAATTTGTATATTCCCACAATGCTGTTAAGGTTGCGTTTCCCTGGTTTTCATGATTAAATTAATATTCGGTTAAGGAATTTAAAGAGATCAGGTGAAAACCAATGGTGCTAAAGGCACAGGAACAATTTCGCAATGTAGCGATCATCGCTCATGTCGACCATGGCAAAACTACTTTAGTGGACTGCCTGCTCAAACAGGCAGGTATTTTCAGAGATAACGAGCGGATAATAGAGCGGGTGATGGACTCAAACGATCTGGAGCGGGAGCGGGGTATCACCATCCTTTCCAAGAATACCGCGGTTTATTACGGCGGTATTAAGATCAATATTGTGGACACGCCAGGCCACGCCGATTTCGGCGGAGAGGTAGAAAGGGTGCTCAGGATGGTGGACGGAGCGCTGTTGTTGGTGGACGCATTCGAAGGGCCAATGGCCCAGACTAAATTTGTCTTACGCAAGGCCCTGGAGCTCAGCCTGCGGATCATCGTAGTGGTGAATAAAATTGACCGCTCTGACGCCCGCCCGGACGAGGTTTTAAACGAGGTGTTTGATCTTTTTGTAGAGCTGGAGGCCGCCGACTGGCAGTTGGATTTTCCGGTGATCTACACCTCTTCGCGGGACGGCAGCTCCTCCACGGATCACTTAAGGCCGGGCAACAGCATGCAACCACTTTTCAAGATGATCATTGATGAGATTCCCGCCCCAATGGCCGATCCTGACGGAGCGTTGCAGCTTCAGATAAACACTCTGGATTACGACGAGTATGTCGGGCGGATCGGTATCGGCCGGATACACAATGGCCGCTTGAAAGCAGGGCAATCGGTCAGTTTGTGCAAGCGGGACGAGACCGTGGAAATGGTTAAAATAGTCAAGCTTTGGACTTATAAAGGCTTAAAAAGAAGCGAAATCGACCAGGCCAATGCCGGCGATCTAGTAGCCGTGGCCGGGTTGGGGCAAGTAAATATCGGCGAGACAGTCAGTGATCCGGACCTGCCGTCGCCCCTGCCCCTGATGAAGATCGATGAGCCGACCATGACCATGACTTTCATGATCAACGACAGCCCGTTTGCCGGCCAGGAAGGCAAATATGTCACCTCCCGCCAGCTGCGCGATCGGCTGTGGAAAGAAGCGGAAACTAACGTCAGCCTGAAAGTAACGGAGACCGACGCGGCCGATTCTTTCCAGGTTGCCGGGCGCGGCGAGCTGCACTTAGGGATACTCATAGAAAATATGCGGCGCGAAGGATATGAGCTGCAAGTCTCCAAACCGAAGCCGATTTTAAAAAAAGTTAATGGCATCCCCTGCGAACCGTACGAGCGGCTGTTTATTACCGTGCCGGAGATCTACGCCGGGCGAGTCATTGAGAACCTGGGGCAGCGCCGCGGAGAGATGCTCAATCTACAGCCAACAGGAGAGCGCCACATCAGGCTGGAATTTTTAATCCCGGCCCGCGGGCTGCTCGGTTTTCGCTCGGAACTTTTAACGGATACCCGGGGAGAAGGGATCATGCATTATCTGTTCGACCATTTCGGACCATGGAAAGGCGAGATCTCCGGACGGCGCCGGGGCGTATTGATCGCCTTCGAGACCGGTGAATCAACGGCTTACGGTATCCATAACGTAGAGGATCGGGGCGATCTCTTTATCAAACCAGGCGATAAGGTCTACGCGGGTATGGTTGTGGGAGAACATTCCCGTGAACAGGATATTGAGGTGAATGTGTGCAAGAAGAAACATCTGACTAATATACGCGCCAGCGGGGCGGACGATGCCATCCGTCTGGTTGCTCCCCGCACTTTCAGTTTAGAACAGGCCATGGAATATATCGAAGACGATGAACTGGTTGAAGTTACCCCGACAACCATCCGCATGCGCAAAAAGATCCTTAACCGTAACCTGCGTGATAGAGCGCCTAAGAAGGGCTGACCAACCCTTCTTAGGCACAACAAGCTCTATATCTTGCGTAAAGCGCATTTCAGACGAGAACAATTATTATATACAGTAAAATGCTTAATATGGTATTAACCGCTATTACATTGCTGGCCAGTTTGCCGACTTCTTCTGAGATGTACATACTGGCGATCATAGGCATAACCATTGGGGGAGGTATAACCAGAAATGTAAAAAAAGCATGGTTAAACACAGGATCCGGAGCAATAATTTTATCGATAACAGCATATTTAAACAAATATCCCACGGGAAAGATAATTGCCATCCGCATTAGCACTAACTTGCAGCTTTCTTTGATAAATTCAGTATTCAGGGAAATTCCATACCCCAGCACAATTAGAATTACCGGTACTGTTAAACCTCCCAGCAACTCAATAGTTGTAAACAAACCGTTGTAGATAATATTCCCGGTTAATAAAGCATGAATATTTAGCTTGTTGATTATAATTCCCAGCGCGATGCTGATAATTAATGGTGATTTAATATTGGCCAACACTTCATGCAGAGAAAATTTTTGCTGTTCCTTCTTAACGCGGAGCCAGGGGTAGAAGAATAACCATAAATATACCTCATGGCCAACGCTGAGAATGGTAAATTTGCCGAGATCCTCCATACCATAAACCGCCAGAAATAAAGGTATGCCAATAAATATAACTGAACAGCCGCTGCTCACCAGAGGCAATAATGGGTGGGAAAACCACTTTATTTTATTTACCGCCAATGAAGTAAGTAAAAATAGAACCTGCATTATGAAGACAAAAAGAAAGAGGATATAATAGTCAGCACTTAATTCCTTGGTAACAAAAGAAATAAATAATACAGACGGCAAAGAAAAATTAACAATCAATTTTCTGATTTCATCAATCGTGGAGCTTTTCAGATAGTTTCTTTCCCTGAATAATTTGCCTAACGCCAGCAGGGCGATAATGGTGATCAGCCTTGACAAAACTTCATTCAACTAAAAGGCCCTCCCCCAGGTCTCATGCACGGTGAGAATTTATCCGATAGGTGAAGCACCGTTTTAAGCAATGCGAATCATCGATGCCGGAATATCACTGAAATATTATATCATTGAATTGGGCTTCCTGCGCAAGCAATAGATCTTCCGGTCCGGTCCAGGCATTCCGCATGTTTTGTTGTTACTTGACAAAGTAAATGCAACTGGATCTATGGTTAAGGGGGTGCATAAAACTTACAAAAGATCAGGTGCGCTTAGTTGTACAAAGGGAGTGGGAATTCATAACTTCCCCCATTAATTCTTACAGCAGAGGGAAGCTGAACGATAAGTCGCCTTACCAATCGTTCAGCACTTTGTTCAGTCACTTTTATTGCAATTTCTATTTTAATTAGATTAACCGGGCAATTTTCTCAATTTTTTCAACATGGATCATCAGGTTTTGCATAGCTGCGGCAATATCGCTGGAAGAGCTTGCTTGCTGGTGCGCTATGTGTAAATAATTCTCGATCTCCCTACTAATAGCCGTTACTTTTTCTTTCAGACCGCTAAGGATAACTTTTATTTCCTCCACTGATTTAGAGCTGTTTTCCGCCATATTGCGAATTTCTGTGGCCACAACTTCAAACCCTCGGCCTTCGACGCCGACTCTGGCTGCTTCAATAGCTGCATTGAGCCCCAACAATTTGGAATTCATAGCTATCTTTTCTATAAATTTTAGTATTTTGTCGGTCTGCTGCACCTGCTCTGCTGTTTCTTTCTGATATGTGTTTAGTAACTTTAATCCGGATACAAGCTCTTGGGCTAACGCGGCCAGCTCCTCGGTTGAAGCAACGACATTTTCACACGTCGCGGCAAACGAACGTGCCGCTTCATTGAGTATATCCTGATTTTTTAGGCTGAGAGCCAAACCCAAGCTGCCTATGATCTTGCCGGTTTCGCTTTTAACCGGTATAGCCGTAGATTTAAAAGGAAAACCATACGCTTCCTTAGATATAGCTTTACTGTGTAATTTTCCCGACTGCATAGAGTTGTAGAGCGACCCTTTTTCGGAAAATTTTTTTCTCGCGTTGCTGACCATTTCGCTTCCTTCGCCTACGCAATCAGCTAAAATTATTTCTCTGTCCGTTACTGCCACAGCGCAGTCAAAAGGAATGATTTGCTGAAACAAGGGGGCCAAAGCAACAGCTGCTTCGAGCAAAGTATATTTTTTTTCTGCAGAAACCTCCTCAGCTTTCGAATCCAATGAATACATCAGATCACCCCTTTATCTTTGCTTATAGCCATATAGTTCTAATCCCGAACAGCACACTTGAGGCGCCAAAGGGTTCAATCACGCGTTTATAATCCCCTTCTTCTTTTATACCGTTTCCAACAGCATGTGCAAGGTTTCGAAGAGTTTACCGTCGGCGCCTCCAGACGGTAATGACAGCCATCTATATCGGAAATAGTTATATGCGCGGTATTAAGCTACCTCCGAGTATCCCAGGAATGATCGACGGAATCGCGCCAAGCCATAAATCAACACCCAAATAGCTCATTCCCGCTAAAAATACTGCAATGCCCACTGCTGCACTGAGCAGGGCTTTCCACGGCTTCATCTTGCCCTCTGACCACAGAAAAGATAGCAGGAATAAAAATATACTTACTTTCAAGCCAATCAACAGAATTGCCGCAAATAACCCTACTATCCACAAGATTATACGTATCGCTGGTGCGTGCGACTCATTTTCTGCTTTCTTTGTTTCTTGGTCTTCATCCTTGCATTTCATCTCCTCAAAAAAGCCAACATCCACACGTTTCATTAACGCCGGGTAAAAATGCCCGGCCAACAGGCCCAACAGCAAGATCGAGGCCGCGCTGCTTACAAGAACAGGTATTTGACGCACCTTCTCGGAAAATTCAAAAGAGGTAAGCAGGATCAGAAAGACAAAGGCGGTTGTCGCCGCCGTAAATATAAACTCACCGCTCTTCCAGGGCTTGGCTCTTTTTATTTCAACGCTGCTGTCCGTCGAAGACACAGCGGCTCCACTTTGTTCAGATTTTTCTGCCCCGTTTGCCCTGCTTTTGCGACGCTGCAGCCAACTTTTAACAAAAGGAAGGAACATCATAGTAAAAATAAGGATAATCAGCGCGATCGAAATCGGGCTG